>NZ_JBFUAY010000197.1:0-8066 GCF_056406015.1 Rhizobium sp. P1_E1
CTCGTTGCGATGGCCGGATGGCCCACATGCGATGGAGCGGCGGCTGGAAAACAAGATGGAGGCGATACACGCCTTCGCCCGTCAAAACGGCATCGATAGAACGGTCTGGGGCAGCATTGCCGGCAAAGCGAGGCTCGGCATCGTTTCGACCGGGAAATCGTGGCTCGATCTCATGGGCGCGCTGGCAAGCCTCGGCATTGACGAGCGCCGGGCCGGCGAACTCGGCATCCGGCTTTACAAGATCGGCATGGTCTGGCCGATCGAACCGGAAGGCCTGCAACAGTTCGCCTCCGGCGTCAAAACCCTGTTGGTGGTCGAGGAAAAGCGCGCGGTCATCGAAGACCAGATCAAGGCGCAGCTTTTCAACATGGCCTCCGACCGGCGTCCAAGGATCTACGGAAAATTCGGCGTGGATGGCCGACCGCTCTTATCCGCAGCCGGCGAGATCAATGCTGTCGGCGTTGCGAGAGCGATTGTCTCTCTCATCGGTGAGCATCACACCGATCTGCTGGCGAGATCGCACGCTATCGAGGCCATCTTCGCAGCCAGTACTGCGGAAACGCCGGCGCTGAAACGCGACCCCTATTTCTGCTCAGGCTGTCCGCACAGTATTTCCACCCGGCTACCCGAGGGAAGCCGGGCATCCACCGGCATCGGCTGTCATATGATGGTGATCGGGCTGGAAGAGCGCAACACCTCGACCTTTACCCAGATGGGCGGCGAAGGCGGCGCGTGGATCGGCCTTTCCCAATTCACCGACGAAAAGCATATCTTCGTCAACATGGGTGACGGCACCTATTTCCACTCCGGGCTGCTTGCGATCCGCGCCGCAATCGCCTCCAAGGTCAACGCCACCTACAAGATCCTCTATAATGACGCCGTCGCAATGACCGGCGGCCAGAAGCATGATGGCGAAGTCTCCGTTCCCGGCATTGTCGGGCAGATGCTCGCCGAAGGCGCGGCCCGCGTCGCCGTCGTCGCCGAGCGCCCCGAGGTCTGGCAAGGCAATCTGCCGTCCGGCGTTACGATCAACCACCGCGACGAACTCGATGCGGTGCAACGCGAATTGCGCGAGGTGGCGGGTGTTACCGTCCTCGTCTACGATCAGGTTTGTGCTGCCGAAAAACGGCGTCGGCGCAAGCGGGGCGCTTTGGCCGTCTCCGACAAGCGCGCCTTCATCAACGAGCTCGTCTGCGAAGGCTGCGGCGATTGCTCCGCGGTTTCCAATTGCATCTCCATCGAGCCGCAGGAAACGGAGTTTGGCCGCAAGCGGCGGATCAACCAGTCGAGCTGCAACACCGATCTTTCCTGCATAAAAGGTTTCTGTCCGAGCTTCGTCACCGTCGAGGGCGGCACCATCCGCAAGCCGGACGCTAAAGCAGGCAAGGCAAGTTTCGACGACCTCCCTCTTCCGGCCATCCGACCGATCACCGACCGTCCCTACAACATGCTGCTCACCGGCATCGGCGGGACCGGCGTGATCACCGTCAGCGCGATATTGTCGATGGCCGCGCACATTGACGGCCTTGCCTTACAAACGCTCGACCAGACCGGCCTTGCCCAGAAGAACGGGGCCGTTATTTCGCATCTGCGGGTGGCAAGGACGCGAGAGCAGATCACGTCCGTGCGTATCGGACCCGGGGAAAGCGATCTGGTCCTCGGCTTCGATATCGTCGTGTCAGCAGCCCAGAACGCCCTGTCCACATTCGCTGCCGGCCGGACCAGGGCCGTTCTTGACGATCATTTCGCGCCGACGGCCTCGTTTGTGCAGAACACCACGATCGACTTTCGTCAGGAAGCGACGTTGAAGGCGTTGCGCAGAGCGGCTGGTGACAATGCCATCAGCCTTATCGCCGCGACGAAACTGGGGGCGGCCCTGATGGGCGACGCGATCGCCGCCAACATGTTCCTGCTCGGCCACGCCTGGCAGCGCGGACTGGTTCCAATCAGTCTTGAGGCAGTCGATAAGGCGATCGAACTCAATGGCACGGGCATTGCGATGAACCGCGCAGCCTTTGGCTGGGGCCGTCGCTCGGTGGTCGATCCGGAAGCTGTCAAACAAGCCGCCGCAGTCGACCTGGACGAGGCGCCGGCCAAGCAAACGCTGGACGACCTCGTCGCCAAGCGCATCGAGTTCCTAACACACTACCAGAACACCGCCTATGCCAACAAATACCGCAAGCTGGTGACGATCGCCCGCAATGCCGAGGCCCGAGCGAAGCTCGGAGAGGATTTTTCCGGAGCCGTGGCGCGTAACGCCTTCAAGCTAATGGCCTACAAGGACGAATATGAAGTGGCTCGTCTCCACAACGACCGGAGCTTCAAGGACAAGATTGCCGCGCAGTTCGAAGGTGATTTCGAGATCAAGCATCATCTCGCACCGCCGCTCTTTTCCCGAAGGATCGACAAGCGCACTGGCAACCCGGCAAAGATTGCCATCAGCCGCAAGCTGATTTCACCGGCGTTCTCCGTGCTGGAGAAGTTGCGCTTCCTTCGCGGCACGCCGCTTGATCCCTTCGGCTACACGCATGAGCGACGTACCGAGCGCAAGCTGGTCGCCGACTACACGGCACTGATCAACGACCTCTCGGCAAAGCTGTCGCCGGAAAACCAGCAGCGCGCCATCGCGCTCGCCCAACTCCCCGATCAGATCAAGGGGTTTGGTCCGGTCAAATCAGCATCGATAGAGCGTTTCGAGAAGAACAAGGCGGCCCTGTTGATGCAGGCATCAAGCACTGTATCGCAGCCGGCTGACACCAGCGTAAAGAGGAAAAGCATATGAGCATGACCGAGAGCTTCGAGACCATCCTCTATGACAAGGATGAACAGGACAAGTTCGCGACGATCACCATCAATCGGCCGGACAAGCTCAATGCGATGAACAAGACGACGGTGCGCGAGATCGACCGTGCCGTTGCGCTTGCCGTCGCCGACAAGGACGTCAACGCACTGGTGATTACCGGTGCCGGCCGCGCGTTTTCGGCCGGTTATGATCTGCAAGGCGCAGACTATGACGTTAGTATCGAGGACTGGCATGCCGACATGTCGGAAAATGCCCAGGCACTTCTGAATATCTGGAAAGCTCCAATCCCCGTCATCGCCTCGGTGAACGGTTATGCGCTTGCCGGCGCGCTCGAACTCGTCATGTCATGCGATCTTGCGATCGCCGCCGACAACGCAAAATTCGGCGAACCGGAAGTCAGGCACAATTCCGGTCCGCCTGCCCTCTTCATGCCTTGGCTGCTGGCCACCCGCGATGTCCGCTGGCTAATGTACACCGGTGACCTGGTGGACGCGGAAGAGGCGCTGCGCATGCATCTGATCAACAAGATCGTGCCCGCCGATCAGCTCAAGCAAAAGACCGAGAACCTGGCGCGCAAGCTGGCGCGCATGCCGGTTCCGGCGATCAAATTCGCCAAGTCCTCCATCAACAACCAGCAGGTCGCCGCCGGCCTGATGACATCCTTCGACTACAACGTGCACGCCATTGCCGCCCTCCATGTCAGCAAGGACGGACAGGAATGGATGCGCAATCTTCAGAAGATGTCGCTGAAGGAATATCTCGAATTTCGCGACGCACCCTTCAAGGGGCTCGACTGACATCATCTTCCTCGTTGGCAGGCCGTCAAGCCGCCACGACAACACGGCTATGTTCACTCCGGAAAGGATCAGACAATGCAGACGGCCCCGTCCTCAAGGCAGGATATGGACAGCATTCCGGTCATAGATATCGCACCTTTCATCCGTCAGGCCACTGGTAGCGATGCCGTGGTCAAGGCGATCGAGGCCGCCTGCCGCGAAACCGGCTTTTTCCTGATCACCGGACATGGCGTCTCCACGGAGGCGACCACGCAGCTTTACAATCTTGCTCGCGATTTCTTCGACGAACCGCAAGACTGGAAGAAGAAGCAGGGTCGAGGAACGTCGCTAAAGGGGGGCGTCGCTTTCTCCCCCATCGCGGACGAGGCGCTGAGCGCCACGCTGGGGATAAAGACGCCGGGGGACTACAAGGAAAGCCTGAATTTCGGGCCGCGCCTTCCGGGTGACGCCTGGCCTACGGTTCCACAAGGATTGCAGGCGGCCTTTAACGCCTATTTTGCCGAGATGGAGACGCTCGCTGGGCATCTGCGACGCGCATTCTGCCAGGCGATCGGGCTTGCGCCCGATTACTTCGAGCCGGCCTTTAACGACCACCTTTCGGCACTCCGCGTCATCAACTATCCGGAACAACAGGAAAGCCCGCTGCCCGGCCAGTTACGTGCGGGCGTCCATACCGATTATGGCTTCATGACCATTCTGCGCTCGGAGGCATCCCCGGGAGGGCTTCAGGTCCGCAGGCGTGATGGCAAATGGCTGGATGCGCCGAATGTCGAAGGCGCCTATGTCGTCAATATCGCCGATGCTTTCATGCGCTGGACCAATGACGAATGGCTGTCGACGCCGCATCGGGTTGCCAATCCGCCCGGCAATTTCAAGGGTACGACACGGCGTCAATCCATTCCCTTCTTTGTCAATCCATCGAAAGAGACGCTCATCGAATGCCTGCCGCCCTTTGCGGCAAAGGCGCCGGCAAAATACACGCCGATTACCTACGGAGACTATATCGCGCTGAAGACGAACCAGGCCTTCAGCAAGTCCTGAGCGCAAGAAGCGAAACATCGCCTGCCGCATCAACACCCACCGACATACGGCCATGACAAGGGGAACCAAGATGATGAACATGAACAGGCGGCAGCTTCTTGCCGGAATGGGCGGCCTTGCCGCTGCAAGCATGATCAGCCTTCCTGCGCGCGCGCAAAGCAAGACGCTCGTGGTGCCAACGCTCGGCGGTGCCTGGGAGCAGTTCTGGCGCTCAACGCTCGCGCCGGCATTTACGGCAAAGAGCGGTGCCGCGGTGACACTCGATGCCGGCAACGGTCGTGTCTGGAGCGCCAACCTGCGAGCGGCAGGCGCTCAAAACCCTCCCTATTCGATCCTGATGACCAACGAGGCCTTCGCCTCCAGCCTGCGCAAGGAAGGCTTCTTCGAGAAGCTCGATCTGACGAAACTATCGAACTACAACGATCTCTATCCCCTTGCGAAAAAGACGGATGGTTGGGGTGCCGTGGCGATGGTCTCGCCGATCGGCATCGCCTACCGCACCGATATGGTCAAAACCCCGCCGAAGGGATGGAAGGATCTTTGGGATAATCCGGAATTCAAGGGTCGCATCGGCCTCTACAACTTCGCCAACACGGCCGGCAAGATGGAGCTGATGCTGGCATCGAAGATCTTCGGCAAGGATCAATACGACATCGATGCCGGCTTCAAGGCGCTAGAAAAGCTCGGGCCAGTCATACAGGCGGATTTCAACCTGTCGACGGGCATTGCGGCAGGCGAATTCGTGGTTGCGCCCTTCGATTTCGGCGAAGTGGCGCGCTTGCGATCCCAGGGGCTGCCGATCGATGTCGTCGTGCCCGAGGAGGGCATGCTGATGTTCGACCAGACGCTGAATATTCTTGCCCACGCCCCGGAAAAGGAACTCGCCTACCAATATGCCGATTTCCTGCTCTCCCCGGAGGGGCAGATACCGCTTATGAAGCAGTTTTTCGTCTCACCCACCAATTCCAAGGTGGTGGTCCCGGCCGACCTGCAAAAGGATGTGCCGATCTCGGGCGAGGCAATGGACAAGATCCTCACATGGGATTGGAATTTCATGAACCAAAAACAGGCCGAGTTCTCGGAGACCTGGGCAAAGGTCATGCGCTAAACGCGCCCTGACGATCCCCTCGCTATATGCCGGCCCGCCTCTATGCGGTCCGGCTGCTTTCTCGACATGGTGGCACGACCACGATCGCCGCCGGCAGAATTTGGAAGATCGATCATGACAGAGGTGAGCATCGAAGCGCTGACCAAGCACTATGGGGCATCTCTTGCGGTAAACGGCATTTCCGTGAAGATCGCGAAGGGCGAGTTTATCTCCCTTCTTGGCCCCTCCGGCTGTGGCAAGACAACCACGCTGAAAATGATAGCCGGCTTCGAGGATGCAACGTCGGGGGCAATCCGTTTCGATGGGCAGGACGTCGTGCATGTGCCTGCCGAAAAACGCGACATCGGCATGGTCTTCCAGAACTACGCCCTGTTTCCGCATATGACCGTCGCGCAAAACCTGGCGTTCGGATTGGAGATGCGCCGCAGGCCGAAGCGCGAGATCGCCGAGCGCACCGCCCGTGTTCTCGACATGGTGCAGCTCGCCGGATATGCCGACCGCTATCCGCGCCAGCTTTCCGGCGGACAGCAACAACGCGTCGCCCTTGCTCGAGCGCTGGYGATCGAACCTCGAATTCTCCTGCTCGACGAGCCGCTTGCCAACCTCGACGCCAAGCTGCGCGAGGAGATGCGCGTCTTTATCCGCGACCTTCAGAAGCGGGTTGGCATCACCACCGTTTACGTGACCCACGATCAGGCCGAGGCGATGACCATGTCGGACCGTGTCGTCGTCATGTTTGGCGGGCAGATCGCCCAGTATGGCGCACCAGCCGATATCTACGATCGGCCGGCGAGCCTCGAAGTCGCGCAATTCGTGGGGCAGGTCAACATCCTGTCCGGTCGGCTGCTATCCACCGAAGCAAACGATATCTCGGTCATCGATACCGCGCTCGGTACGGTCAGGATCGGCAATATGCCGAGGTCTCCCAATGGAGCCGTGACGCTGGTGCTTCGGCCCGAGGCCGTCGAGCTGTTTCCGGAAAGCGCAGGGCAGACAGGCGCCCCGGCAACCATCAGAGCGAGCTATTATTCGGGCAGCCTGATCGACTATAGGCTGGCGCTCGACAGCGGCGATACCATCAATGTTCAGACCTTCCCCCGCAGCCGCTTTTCTCCGGGCGACCGTGTCACCGTCAAGGTTGATGGCGATCGCTTCTGGGCGCTCGGAGCTGCCGCATGAGCCTTCGAGCGAAATCTCTGAAGCCCCTTGTCTTGGTCGCCCCGGCTGTTCTCCTCCTCGGCGTCTTCCTGGTATTGCCATACATCAACATCGTGGTCATGAGCCTGCGCAATCCGGGGAGCGGGACGCCCTATGCGCCCGGCTTCACCCTCTCAAACTATCTCAGACTCTTTGCCGACAGTTTTTATCTGGAGCAGACCGCAAACACGCTGATGATCGGTTTCATCACCACCTCTGTCTGCCTTGTTCTCGGCTTCCCCGTCGCTTGGCAGCTTGCGAAGACCCAAATGCGTTTTCGTGGCCTGGCCTATGGTCTCGTGCTGTCACCGCTTCTCGTCGGCATCGTCATCCGCAGCTATGGCTGGACGATCCTGCTCGGCAATAACGGCATGATAAACCGCACCCTGATCGGCTTCGGCCTGATCGATCRCCCCCTTGCCCTGATGTACAACTCTCTTGGGATCGTGATTGCCCTGGTGCACGTCTTCCTGCCATTCATGATCCTTCCGCTCATGAGCGCACTGCAGGGGATAGACCCGTCGATCGAAGCGGCCGCCCGCTCGCTGGGGGCCGGACGCATCACTGCCTTCAGACGAATTGTCCTGCCACTAGCCATGCCCGGCATACAGGCCGGCTGCATACTGGTCTTTGTCCTGTCGCTCAGCGCCTACGTTACGCCGTCCCTGATCGGCGGCCTGCGTGTGAAGACGATGGCGGTCAGCGTGGTCGACGCGCTTATCGACACGTTTCAATGGCCCTTCGGCTCGGCCATGGCGCTGATGCTGTCTCTGACCGGGGCGATGATGGTGATGCTGTTTGCAAGGCTCACCCGCATGAAATGGAAGGCCACGTGATGTCCAGGCACCTCCTCACCGGCTACTGCCTACTGATCTACGCCTTTCTGCTGCTGCCGATCCTCGTGGTCGTCGGCGCCTCCTTTAATGCCGGCGCCTTCTTGACGTTCCCGCCACAGGGACTTTCATTTCGCTGGTATGTGGTGTTCTTCCACAATGAGGTCTTCCTCAGCGCGATCAAGACATCGCTCTGGGTGGCCGCGGTCTCGACCGTGATCTCCTCGATCATCGGCACGATGGCGGCGATCTTCTATGTCCAGCATGCCCGACGCTGGAAGGAAAGC
>NZ_JBFUAY010000198.1:0-8020 GCF_056406015.1 Rhizobium sp. P1_E1
CGTCGCGGCCGATCGAGACATAGTCGTCGGGCGACTGCGCATGGGTAATGCGCGCCGTGTCCTGCTCGATGATCGGGCCTTCGTCGAGATCGGCGGTGACGTAGTGCGCCGTCGCCCCGATCAGCTTCACGCCGCGGCCGTAGGCCTGCTTGTAAGGATTGGCGCCCTTGAAGCTCGGTAGAAAGGAATGGTGGATGTTGATGATCCGGCCGGACATCTTCTGGCACATCTCGTCCGACAGGATCTGCATGTAGCGGGCCAGTACGATCAACTCCGTGCCGGTCTGCTCGGCCACCTCCATGATACGGGCCTCGGCCTGCACCTTGTTGGCCTTGGTGACGGGAATATGGTGGAAGGGGATGTCGTGGTTGACCACGACCTTCTGGTAATCGAAATGGTTGGAGACGACGCCGACGATATCGATCGGCAGTGCGCCGATCTTCCAGCGATAAAGCAGGTCGTTGAGGCAATGGCCGAAGCGCGACACCATCAACAGCACCTTCATGCGCTTCTCGCTGTCGTGAAAATCATAATCCATTTCGAAGGGCGCTGCGACGGCAGCAAAGCCGGCGTCGATATCAGCACCCGAAAGCCCCTCTTCCGAAATGAAGCTGACGCGCATGAAGAACTTGCCGGTATCGAGATCGTCGAACTGCGAGCTGTCGATGATGTTGCAGCCCTTGTCGGCCAGATAGCTCGAAATCGCCGCGACGATGCCGCGTGTCGATTTGCAGGATACGGTGAGTACGAAGTTCTTCATGCTGTCACTTTCTTCGCCATATCAAGTGCAGAAGGTCCGATCACGCCGGAGCTTGTTCGCCCTGGCGCGTCAGGTCATTGGGGGCATCCAACCACTCAGATGTCGAGCGTGCTGTCGCGTTCCCACTGGGTGAAATGCGAGCAATAGGCATTCCATTCCTGATGCTTGAGCTTGAGATAGGCGGCGGAAAACTCAGCCCCGATCGCCTCCTTCAAGCCTTCGTCGGCATCATAGGCACGTAGCGCGTCGAGCAGGTTGAGCGGCAGGCGCGGCGCGTCCTTCACCAGATGCCCCTCGGCATACATGTCGATATCGTAGTGCCGGCCGGGATCGGCCTGGCTGCGGATGCCGTCGAGGCCGGCGGCGATGATGATCGCCTGCAGCAGGTACGGGTTGACCGCACCGTCCGGCAGGCGCAATTCGAAACGTCCCGGTCCCGGCACGCGCACCATGTGGGTGCGGTTATTGCCCGTCCAGGTGACGGTGTTCGGCGACCAGGTCGCGCCCGATGTCGTGCGCGGCGCGTTGATGCGCTTGTAGGAATTGACCGTCGGATTGGTGATCGCGGCAAGCGCGGAGGCGTGTTTCATGATGCCGCCGAGAAAGGTTTTCCCCTGAGCGGAAAGCCCAAAGGCCATTTCCTTGTCCGCGAAGGCGTTTACCTTGCCATCGATGTCCCAGACCGAGATGTGGGCATGGCACCCGTTTCCGGTCAGGCCTTTGAAGGGCTTCGGCATGAAGGTGGCGCGAAGGCCGTGCTTTTCGGCGACCGACTTGACCATAAACTTGAAGAAGGAGTGCTTGTCTGCCGTCTGAAGAGCGTCGTCATATTCCCAGTTCATCTCGAACTGGCCATTCGCGTCCTCGTGGTCGTTCTGATAGGGCTTCCAGCCGAGCTCGAGCATGTAGTCGCAAATCTCGGCGATGACATCATACCGACGCATCACGGCCTGCTGGTCGTAGCAAGGCTTCTCGGCTGTATCGAACTGGTCTGAAATCACCGAGCCGTCAGAAGAGATGAGAAAGAACTCGGGCTCCACGCCGGTTTTCACCCGGAGCCCTTCTTTCGCAGCTTCAGCGACCAGTCTTTTCAGCAGCACACGTGGCGCCTGTTCGACAGGCTGATCGTCCATGACGCAGTCGGCGGCAACCCATGCGACATCTTTCTTCCAGGGTAGTTGGATGACCGAGGAAGCATCGGGAACCGCGAACAGGTCGGGATGGGCAGGCGTCAAATCGAGCCAGGTCGCGAAGCCCGCGAAGCCGGCGCCATCTTTCTGCATATCGGCGATGGCTTCCGCGGGGACCAGCTTGGCGCGTTGGCCGCCGAACAGATCGGTATAGCTGATCATGAAATATTTGATGCCTTTGTCTCTGGCAAAAGCAGCAAGGTCCAGTGTCATTCTCGTTCCCCTTTGGATTTCTTGGAGACACTTTGGTTATGGATGCGAGACGGCCGGGACGTTTGCCCGGCCGGTAGAAATCAGTAGCCTCCCTTGCCGGGATACCAGTTCGTGCCGGCGAGCGGGATCTGGGCCATGGCGGCGGCCTCCATCGTCAGGGCGCAAAGATCTTCCGGTTCCAGGTTGTGCAGGTGGTTCTTGCCGCAGGCGCGCGCAATGGTCTGGGCTTCCAGCGTCATAACCTTCAGATAGTTGGCGAGACGGCGGCCGGCGGCGATTGGATCAAGCCGCTTCATCAGTTCCGGGTCCTGCGTCGTGATGCCAGCCGGATCTTTGCCTTCGTGCCAGTCGTCATAGGCGCCGGCCGTCGTGCCGAGCTTTTGGTATTCTTCTTCCCAGTGCGGATCGTTGTCGCCGATCGCAACGAGCGCCGCCGTGCCGATGGCAACGGCATCGGCACCCAGCGCCAGTGCTTTGGCCAYRTCGGCGCCCGAACGAATGCCGCCCGAGATGATCAATTGCACCTTGCGATGCATGCCGAGATCCTGCAGCGCCTGGACCGCGGGGCGGATGCAGGCGAGCGTCGGCATGCCGACATTCTCGATGAAGACATCCTGCGTCGCGGCGGTTCCGCCCTGCATGCCATCGAGCACCACGACGTCTGCCCCGGCCTTCACGGCCAGCGCTGTGTCGTAATAGGGACGCGCGCCGCCGACCTTCACATAGATCGGCTTTTCCCAGTCGGTGATCTCGCGCAGTTCCAGGATCTTGATTTCGAGGTCGTCCGGGCCAGTCCAATCCGGATGGCGGCAGGCCGAGCGCTGGTCGATGCCCTTCGGCAGGTTGCGCATGTTGGCGACGCGATCGGAGATCTTCTGGCCGAGCAGCATGCCGCCGCCGCCGGGCTTTGCGCCTTGACCGACAACCACTTCGATCGCATCGGCGCGACGCAGGTCCTTGGGGTTCATGCCGTATCGCGACGGCAGATACTGGTAGACCAACGTCTGTGAATGGCCGCGCTCTTCATCGGTCATCCCGCCGTCGCCTGTGGTGGTGGAGGTTCCGGCAATCGTCGCGCCGCGTCCGAGCGCTTCCTTGGCATTGCCTGACAGGGCGCCGAAGCTCATGCCGGCAATGGTGATCGGCGTCTTCAGGTGAATGGGCTTTTTGGCAAAGCGCGCGCCGAGGACGACCGACGTGTCGCACTTCTCGCGGTAGCCTTCGAGCGGATAGCGCGAGATCGATGCGCCGAGAAACAGCAAGTCATCGAAATGCGGAACCTTCCGTTTGGTGCCGGCGCCACGGATGTCGTAAATTCCAGTCGCCGCAGCACGGCGGATTTCCGCCAGCGTGTAATCGTCGAAGGTCGCGGACTTGCGCGGCGGGGTATAGGGGTTGTGATAGCTCATGATGGTCCCTCGCCTTAATATGCGTCAGCGTTGTCGATATTGAAATTGTAAAGCTTGCGGGCGGAGCCGTAACGCTTGAATTCCTCGGGCCTCACTTCGGTCACGCCCGCCTTTTCGAGAAGTTCGGCCAGCTTGGTCAGATGCTCGGGACGCAGCTCCTTTTCGATGCAATCGGCACCCAGGCTCTTGACCGAACCGCGCACGAAGAGCTTCGCCTCGTAGAGCGAATCCCCAAGCGCATCGCCGGCATCGCCGAGCACCACGAGGTGGCCGGACTGGCCCATGAAGGCGGACATGTGGCCGATATTGCCATGAACGACAATGTCGATGCCCTTCATCGAGATGCCGCAGCGTGACGCCGCATTGCCCTTGATGACAAGGAGGCCGCCGCGGCCGGTTGCGCCGGCATACTGGCTGGCATCGCCCTCGATGACGACTGTTCCAGACATCATGTTTTCCGCAACACCCGGACCTGCCGAACCGTGAACGGTGACGGTCCCGCCGTCGTTCATGCCGGCGCAATAATAGCCGACGGACCCCTTCACGTCGACCGTGACCGGCGCATCGATGCCGACGGCAACCGAATGGCTGCCGCGCGGATTGACGACTTCGAAGGAAAGATCGTTCGATCCGTTCTGGATGTTGTGCAGGGCGCTGTTGAGTTCGCGTAACGGCGTAGTGGCAAGATCAATGACAGGCATGTTTCAATAACCCTTGGAGAATGCGCATGAGGTGCCGGTCAAGCGACCTTCTGGTGATCCCAGAAATAGACGGTTGCAGGCTCCGGCTCCCAGACCCGGGCATTCTCGATGCCGGGCAGATTGACGAGCGCCCGGTATTCCGAACCGAATGCGACATACTGGTCCGTTTCGGCCATGACGGCGGGCTTGCAGGCAATCGCGTCGCGCACGACGCCGAAGCCGGACTTCGTTCCGACGACGAAGGTGAAGAAGCCGTCGAGGTCATCCACCGCGCCTTCCAGCGCCTGGCCGAGATTCTTGCCCTTGGCCATCTCTGCCGTCAGATAGGCGGCGGCGACCTCGGTGTCGTTTTCCGTTTCGAAGGTCATGCCTTCGCGCTTCAGCTCGCGGCGCAGATTGTTGTGGTTCGAGAGCGAGCCATTATGCACCAGGCATTGGTCGGAGCCGGTGGAAAAAGGATGGGCGCCGAGCGTCGTGACGGCCGATTCCGTCGCCATGCGGGTATGGCCGATGCCGTGGGTGCCGGCCATTGAATTGACCGCGAAGCGGGAGACGACATCCTTCGGCAGGCCGGTTTCCTTATAGATCTCGATGGCGTCGCCGCTGCTCATGATGCGAACGTTCGGACGCAGTTCCGCAACGGCTGCCTTGCCCGCGTCGAGCAGATCCTTCGCAAGCGTGATGACGGCATGCGTGCTCTTCACCTGGATGGCGACCGGTGCGCCAACCGCCTGGCCGAGTTCGGCCTCGAGGCCGGCGAAATCCTTCTTCGGATTGGCCGACTGGATGGTGATCTTGGCATTGTTGCCGCTGGCGTCGCCATAGATCGCGATACCGGCACTGTCCGGCCCCCGATCCGTCATCGTCACCAGCATGGACGACAGGAGCGCGCCGAGCTCCGGTTCGAGACTTTTATCCTTGAGGAAGAGACCCACAATTCCGCACATGACCAGACCTCCATTCGTGTTGAGAAAGGACTAGCAGGTCTGTTTTGGTATTTCAACTCGGAAGAAAGATTTTTTCTTTTAAGGCAAGTCAGCCTTTCGAGCTTCGCTGAGGATAGGTGATGATCGAAAGGTACTTGCTAGGCAGTTTCACCAGCTGCTCCGGCCCATGCGGTGCATCGGCATCGAAGAACAGGCTGTCGCCCGGCTCCATCTGGAAAAGCTGGTCGCCATGGCGGTAAACGACCACGCCTTCCAGCATGTAGAGAAATTCCATGCCCTCGTGCTGAAAGGTCGGGAAGGTGTCGGAATCGGCCGTCAATGTGATGAGGTAAGGCTCGACGATGACGCCGCTGGTATTGTTGTCGATATGGCCGAGCAGATTATATTGATGGCCGGCGCGCGTGCCGCGCCGTTCGAGCTCGATGCCCTGCCCCGCCTTGACGAAGACGGCATTGCGCGGTTCCTCATAGCGGCGAAAAAAGGCAGTCAGCGGTACGCCGAGCGCCCGCGACAGCGATTGCAGCGTCGTCAACGACGGCGAGATGTTGCCGTTCTCGATCTTCGACAGCATGCCTAGCGAAATGCCGGTGGCGGCCGCCAGATCGGTGACCGTGATGCCGAGTTTCTTGCGGTAGGCGCGCACCTCATGGCCGATCGCCATTTCGAGGTTGTTTTCCTTCGGCTCGCGAACGGCGTGCGGGTCCTGGGAAAAGGGAGCGCGTCCGCTAGGCGCCTGTTCCGGTTGCTCTGCCGCTTTACGGTTGGATTTCATGGGTTTTCCACTGCCGCCTTTTCTTTTGTCCAAGACAACCCTATCGTCATAGTGAAAATTTCTCAACCGTGAAGAAAACCTATTCCCGCCGCGCTTCGCGCGGAGCGATGCCGTAGAGGGCACGGAACATCCGGGAAAAATGGCTCAGACTGGAAAAACCGGTAGCCACCGCGATTTCCGAGACGGAAAGCGGGCTCTGTTTCAGCAGACGATGGGCATGCTGCAGCCTGATCCTGCGGTATTGATCGAGGAAGGTGGTATTGAGCTGGGCCGCAAAGAGCCGGTCGAGATGGCGGGTGGTGACGCCGGCGATGCGCGCCATGGCGGCACGCTCGAGCGGCATCTCGATCGTCTCCTCCATCCGCTCGAGAACGCTGAGCAGACCGGGATGATAAACGCCATAACGCTCCGCCAGCGAGGCGCGCTGGGGTGCGGCGGGTTCGTTGACCTCTGTATGAAGATACCAGTCGCTGACGCGGCGGGCGAAATCCGGCCCCATGCGCTCGGCGATCAGCACATGCATCATGTCGAGCGGTGCGATGCCGCCGCCGCAGGTAATCCGGTTGCCGTCGATCATGAAGCGCGCCTGGCGCGGCGTGAGGTCCGGGAAGGCTTCGAGAAGGGCTGCGGCATGCTCCCAGTGGATGGTGAAATCGCGGCCGCCAAGCAGACCGGCAGCGGCCATCAGATAGGGGCCGCCCGAGATGCCGCCGATCCTCACACCTTCGCGCGACAGCTGCCGCAAGCAGGCAAGTACGCCGGGATACCGCCAGTCGCGGGGCAACCCGCCGGCGCAGACGAAGGCCGTTCCGAGCCCCGCGCCCCTGACGGGCAGAGGTTCGGCGGGGACGCTGACGCCCGAGGAGGAAAGCGCCGGGGCGCCATCGGGCGAGAAGATCTGCAGCCGATAGATCTCACGTCCGGCCAAGAGATTTGCCGCCCGCAGCGGCTCGGTCGCCGAGGCATAGGACATCAGCGCAAATCCCGGAATAAGGATGAAGCCGATCGTCTGGGCATTTCTACTATCAAGTGAGGACATGTCTCTTTCTTAGCGATTAATGTCCCTATTGTGCAAGTCAGCGCTCCTCTTTCTGGCATCATGGACTTGTTCTTTCCGGGGTGACCCATGCGCTATTCCGCTCTTTCGATTTTCCTGAACGGCCTTCGCGGCAACAAAAGCTGGGCGCCTGCCTGGCGCGACCCGGCACCAAAGCCGCATTACGACGTCATCATCGTCGGTGGCGGCGGCCATGGTCTTGCCACCGCCTATTATCTTGCCAAGGAATTCGGCGTCACCAATGTCGCCGTCCTCGAAAAGGGCTATCTCGGCTCMGGCAAYATCGGCMGSAACACGACGATCATCCGCTCSAACTATCTGCTGCCSGSCAAYAAYCCCTTCTACGARCTGTCGATGAAGCTYTGGGAAGGRCTGGAGCAGGACTTCAACTTCAACGCCATGGTCTCGCAGCGCGGCGTGCTCAACCTCTTCCATTCCGACGCCCAGCGCGACGCCTATACGCGCCGCGGCAACGCCATGCGGCTGCACGGCGTCGACGCCGAGCTTCTCGACAGGCAGGCGGTGCGCCAGAAATTACCCTTCCTCGATTTCGACAATGCCCGTTTCCCCATTATGGGCGGCCTGTTCCACCCGCGCGGCGGCACGGTGCGCCACGATGCGGTCGCCTGGGGTTATGCGCGCGGCGCCGATCAGCGTGGCGTCGACATCATCAGCCAGTGCGAGGTGACCGGCATCCGCAGCGAAAACGGCCAGGTGACCGGCGTCGAGACCAGCAAGGGCTTCATCGGCTGCGGCAAGCTGGCGCTTGCGGCAGCCGGCAACTCCACCGTCGTCGCCGACATGGCCGGCCTGCGGCTGCCGATTGAAAGCCATGTGCTGCAGGCCTTCGTTTCCGAAGGGCTGAAGCCGTTCATCGACACGGTCGTTACCTTCGGCGCCGGGCATTTTTACGTGTCCCAGTCGGACAAGGGCGGCCTCGTTTTCGGCGGCGATATCGACGGCTACAATTC
>NZ_JBFUAY010000199.1:0-7934 GCF_056406015.1 Rhizobium sp. P1_E1
TGTCGGAGACGGCGATGCGTCCCTGAGCCAGGGCCGTGAGATCGGGCAATGTACGAACATTGACCCTGGCTTTGCGGATGTGCTCCAGGATTTCGTTGCGACGCTGTCGCGATGCGGATGGAAGAGCAAGAAGTACATTGTGGACGCCAAGAGCTTCGGCAAGCACCGGAAGATCCGAGGGGTCATAGATCGGCAAACCACCCATGACGCCGCCCTTGAGACGCGGATCATCATCCAGATAGCCGACGACATTGAGTTCGGCGCTGTTCATCAAGGCAGCCGCCAGTTGCCGCCCGGCCTTCCCCGCCCCATAGATCAACACCTTGGCGAGCATATTCTTGTGGAGGATGCGCTGGTAGGCATCCCCGAGCCAGTAGCGGATACCCAGCCTCGACAGCCCGATCGCAATCAACAGCAGGAAGGGCTGGAGGATGCCGACGGTTCTCGGAACGCCCGGCACACTGAGGGCGGTAAAGATCGTCATGAAGGCAAAGCCGTAGATCGCAATCGCCTTCAGAACAGTAATGAAAGCAGCCATATTGGCATAACGAAAGATCGCCCGATACATGCCCATGACGATGAAAATGGGAAGTGCCATGCACAAGGAAACGAAGACCGGCAACCACTGGACGCCGGTTAGTACCGTCCATTCGTTGAGGCGGAAGCAATAGGCCAGCCAGATGGTTAGAACGCAAAAGCTGGAATCCACCAGCAAAGCCAGAGCACGTTTGGCAACCCGCGGCATCGCCAACAGAGGGGCGACGAGCGCTTGCATCGGCTTTAAGAACCATCCTGAGCGCGATGTCTCAGCGGGGGTATTTTCAGGCATTGCTTACCAGCGTTTCGCAGATCGATCGACACCACCTTCTTGTCATTTTCTGCAACGAGCGCAACTGAAATAATCGGAAACCAAGGTCTTCCGCACTGCTTATCTATCAGAAGTAGGTAGCTTAATGCCTTATTCCCTTACGGCGGATTACCTTCTCGGCCGTCATAAACAGGATGCTTATGTCGAGGCCGAGCGAGCGACGTTCGAGATATTCGATATCGAATTTAACCTTCTCCGGAATCGGCAATTCGTCACGTCCGTTGATCTGCGCCCATCCCGTCAATCCGGGCAAGAGCTTGTCGACGCCATGGGCCGTCCGCAATTCTATTAGGTCGTATTGATTGTAGAGTGCCGGCCGTGGGCCGACGAAACTCATCTTCCCCTCGAGAATGCACCAGAGCTGCGGCAGTTCATCGAGGCTGGATTTGCGTAGAAACGAGCCGATGGGCGTCAGAAACCGATCCGGGTTTTCAAGCAGATGCGTGGCAACCGTCGGCGTGTCGACGCGCATGCTGCGAAACTTTGGCATCAAAAAGATCTGATTGAAACGGCCGACACGTTTTGACCAATAAAGGATTGGTCCCGGCGAGGTAAGGCGAACACAAAGAGCGACGATGAGGATTGGAAGGAGCAGGATCACCGACGCAATCAAAGCCAGCAAAAAATCCACCGCCCGTTTCAAACCCATGCTCCGCAGCTCCGCGCCATCGACCGACCATCCGCCGTTCACGCTATCGCCTGCCGTATCGTCAAAAAGCGTTTCGCGTCAACTGGAGGACATGGTGTTTTATCTATAGGCATGCTCGATCGATCATCGACCTGTTGGCCCCCTCCCGCCATGCCCGTCTGGGTTCCACCACGCTGCAAACCGGTCGGCTGCTTCCCCCGGGAGGCTGATCATGGGTCTTATGCACCCCCGCGGTTGGCAGCTTGTTTGGCCGATACGGACCGACACCGCTCGTCGTCCCGGGTGCCATTCTGCTTAATATGCTGATGTGGCCCCTGACATTCGTCCAGCAGGACACCTCATTCTGGCTGCTGCCCGTGGCCCACTGGAACGACCACTCCGCACGCTGAGTTGCGTCCCATAAAAGGTTGTCGGAGGGCTGTAGCGGCAATTTTGGCGAAAGGGACTGGCGACGCCTGCGTGGCGAAAAGATCGGCTTTGTTCTTCAGGATGCGCTCGTGTCGCTTGATCCGCTCCGGCGGATTTCCTTGCCGCTCAGCGCGGAGCGATCGTCGCCACGCCCGACGAAGTCATGACAATGATCGACCGACATGGCATTTTCAGCATAGGCATTGCCCACACGGATGCCCACGTGCTGGCGCAGCCGCGAGCTGGCAACTGTCCCAAATTAACCCATTAATTAGCATTCTCTTGCATGCGCGGACTGCGATGTTACCTTCGCCGACATCGTGGGGGATCGCGTATGACGATTGAAGAGCTGATCGATTTACAGGAAGCCGGCTCAAGGGCGCGGGTGCTCGGCCTGAAGGCTCACGAAAACCCATATCTCGCCGCCGATAGGATGCCTACTGGTGATACCAGTGCCCTCGGGGATTGGCTTGCGCGTCACGACGCGTGGAAGTTCGGTTGGGAAGCGGAGGACGCTAGCCGCGAAGGTAGGATTGCTGCGCACTTCAAGGAGTTGATCTCTGCTGCCAAACAACGTGCGCTCGATACGTAACGTTACTGATGGCGGTTTGCTAGCGAAGAGTTAGGTTTTCTTGCCCCGTCGCAGCGAAGGATCCGCACCTCTTTTGCCATTGGATTGCCGGCGTTCAGGTCTTTTCGAAGAGCGGCGAGATCACCATTTCCGGCACCAGAACCAGACCCTTGTCGGTTATCCGGATTTCCGGGATGACCGACAGCGGGATGAGGTTGAAGCCCATATAGGCGATGGTGCAGCCCGCCTTTTCCCATTCGAGCTTCAAGGCCTTTACCTCGTCCGCGACCTGGTGCACGCGCTTGTCGGACAAAAGCCCGGCGATCGGCAGTGGCACCATGGCCGTCACCTTGCCGTCCATCACGACGCAGACGCCACCCTGCTTTTCTTCGATCGCGTCGAGCGCCACCTGCATGTCCGCTGCATTGGTGCCGGCGACGATGATGTTGTGGCTGTCGTGGCCGACCGAGGATGCGACCGCGCCTTGTCTGAGCCCGAAGCCGTTGAGCAGTCCGTGGGCGATATTGCCGGCAGACTTGCCATGACGCTCCACCACCGTCACGAAGCAGAGGTCGTGCCTGTCGAAATGCGCCTGCCAGTCATTGGCCGGTTCCAGCGTGACGGTGACATGGCCCAGCGTAATGCCAGGCAGCTCCGTCTTGATCGTATGAGCGACGACCGTCTCCGTCGGCAGGTCCGGTGTCAGCTTGAGATTTTTTGGCAGCTTGACCGTGTGGTAGGCGGTATCCGGATAGCGGTATGGTTTCGACAGGGCTTCGTCGAGGATCGGCGTGATCTTCTTGCCGTCGACGACGAGCTCGCCACCATACCAGGTACTGACCGGCGTAAGGTCGTCGCTGAGAAGCACCAGGTCGGCGCGGCGTCCGCCACCCAGACCGCCGATTTCGCCTTCCATGCCGAACCGCGTCGCACCGTGCAGCGAACCCATCGCCCAGGCCTGTTCCGGCCTCATGCCGTATTTCACGGCTTCGCGCGTCACCCAGTCGAGGCCGAAGGCGAGCAGGTCTTCCGCATCACGATCGTCGGTGCAGACGGCGACGCGCTTGTGGGAAGCGCCGAGCTCGGTGATCGTCTTGATCGCCTGCGGTAGCGAA
Source organism: Rhizobium sp. P1_E1 (assembly GCF_056406015.1). Lineage (NCBI taxonomy): Bacteria > Pseudomonadati > Pseudomonadota > Alphaproteobacteria > Hyphomicrobiales > Rhizobiaceae > Rhizobium > Rhizobium sp. P1_E1. The sequence goes on from NZ_JBFUAY010000199.1 coordinate 3,612, forward strand.
TGCCAAGGCGTCGTCGGTGGGCCGCCGCGCAGGAAGATCCACAGGCCGGCTTCCAGGAGGTCGTCGGCAATGTCGCGGTCGATGGCTTCATGCGTGTCGGTGACGCCGGATGCCGCATAGGCGGCAACGAACTCTCGCCCGTAGACATGACCCGACACCGGCCTGCCGCGCTCGAGTGCCGCAGCCAGGATCGCATGGCTGCGCTCGTCGCCCATCGCGACCGGGACGAAATCCATTTTCTCACCAAGAGCCACTGCTTCTGGCCATTTGTCGAACAGGGCGGCGATCTTGTCCGGCGTCAGGTCGCCGCCGGCTGTTTCCAGATCCGGCGTCGTCGCCGGCACGGTGCTCGGCACGGTCAGGAAGATGGATAGCGGCGCCTGCCGTGCATCCTCGAGCATGGCCTCGACGCCGTCGACGTCCATGACGTTTCCGATCTCGTGGCTGTCGCAGAAGATCGTCGTCGTGCCGTTGAGGAGGGCCGCTTCGGCATAGGCGCAGGCCGTCACCATCGAGGATTCGATATGGATATGCGGATCGACCAGGCCGGGGGCGATGATGCCGCCCTTGGCGTCGTAGAGCTTAGCGCTCCCGCCCCTGTAGCTACCAGCCGGCTTCACGGCAGCAATGCGGCCACCCGAAATCCAGACTTCCCGTCCTTCGAGAAAGCGCTCCGAATAGGTGGACAAGACGCGCGCGCCCTGGATGACCAGATCGGGTTCGCGACGAGCGGAGGCGACATCGGCAAGACGGCGGGTCATGGTCGAGAGCGGCTGAACGGAGAAGCGGGTAAGCGTGCTCATGAAAACCTCATTTCCAGGGCGGGAGAACAGGCAGATTGTAGGGAACGCCATCGAGGGAAGGAAGCGAGAATAGTTGTTGTCACTGGCGTGGGTACCAGCCTACTGAATCGGGACAACAGGCAGGGATGCCCTACCGCTCGGGCAATCGAGCAGAACTGACAAACGTCTGGCGAGGACATAAGGCTTGGCAGAACGACTTCATCGAACCGGACCAGCCCCTTTCGCCGGCGGCAGAATGAAGAAACGAAAGAGGCTGCCACCCGGAGCCGGACAAGCGGCATGGCGCCGGTCGCATCGAAGCTATGCAAGATCCCCCTATCCAGTCCTGACCTGGAACGAGTTCGACCTCCTGCTGGCTCCGCGGTCGGAGCGACCGRCATCGTTCATTCCGACGTCGAGAAATCTTGTCTTGAACGTCATCCGGTTTCCCTCACGGTTTCTTCAGCCGGCGGAAAAGCACCTGTCGGCAATATCCCGGCCGATCGGGATCGACGACGTGGCTGCTGGGGACGGCGCATTGCAGACGTGCAGCATGCGACCCGTCTTTAGGAACAGGAAATCATGCTCCAGACGCCCGTCCCGCGTCACGGCCTGGGCCCTGATGCCCGCTTCCATCGGCTGAAGGTCTTCGAATGTCAGCGACGGGCAGTATTTGCGGCACGCTTCCAGATAGTTTTTCCGCCACAGCGAGTCCCTGAACTCTTGCACGGAGGCGCCTGCGTTTTTCCAGAGAAGTCGCCATAGGCCCGGAAACGAGAGACACTCGCTGAGATCCCGGATGTTTATGCTGAATTTCGGATACCCCTCGCGCGCCATTCCCAGAACGGCATTGGGTCCGACGGAAAGGCTGCCGTCGATCATCTTGGTGACATGAATGCCAAGGAATGGAAGCGACGGATCGGGCACCGGATAGATCAGGTGCCTGACCAGTCCATTCCGCGACGGCGGCAGGCGGAAATATTCGCCCCTGAACGGGATGATCTGATGATCGATCTGGAGGCCCGCAAGTTTGGCGATGCGGTCGGACTGCAGACCGGCGCAGGCGATCAGCTGTTTGGCCCGCCATTGGCGCTCACCCGCTGAAATCTCCACGAGATCCGAGGTTTCGCGGATCGCKGAAACCTGCGTATTCAATTCGATTTCCACGCCCTGAGCGGCCAGATGCGCGCCCATGGCGACGCACACAGCCTTGTAGTCGACGATACCCGTTGCCCGAACGAAAATTGCCGCGACGCCTTCGACCATGGGCTCGCGTTGTTTCAGCGTATTCCGATCGAGCCATTCGATATCGATGTTGTTGATCYTTGCCCGTTCGGCCAGGTCCTTCAGGCGGCGGTGTTCGAGCTCGTTGGTGGCAACCACCAGTTTTCCGCATTGTTCATAGGGTACACCCTTCTCCCTGCAGAACGCCTTGATGGCATCGGCCCCCTCCCGACAAAGGCGCGCTTTCAAGCTGCCTGGCGCATAGTAAATTCCCGCGTGGATGACACCGCTGTTGTGCCCTGTCTGGTGGACGGCCAAGCCAGACTCCTTTTCAAGGAGAACTACACTTGCACCGGGCCGCTTTTCCAGAACGGCCATGGCGGTGGCAAGACCAACTATGCCGCCGCCTATAATGCAGACGTCGTGAATCATTGCGACACTCATTCCCAATCGATCGAAGTTAACGCCGGAAGCCGGGCAGATCCGACTTCACGAACATGCGGGCGCGACAGGCCGCGGCTTTGAGACGCGAAATTTCTGCCTTGAATCTTACTCGAGATCCCAGTCCGGGGAGACTGATCCATCACGTCCTAAGGTTCGCGTATTGCGTTGTCGAGGCCACGCAGCAGCGGATAAAGGAAATAGGAGATCACCGTGCGGTTGCCGACCTTGATTTCGGTGGTCACAGTCATGCCGGGAAGCAGTCGCACCGGCACATCTGTGGCATTCAGCCGGGTATCGGCAAGCAGGATCCGCGCCTTGAAAAAGGGGGCGGCCGGCTGGCCGGAGGTGGCGGTCTGCTCCTGTTGGCCGGTTAGGAAGGTGTCCTGGCTGATGGTCCTCACCTCGCCTGTCGCGGTTCCGTATTTCTGGAACGGATAGGCGTCGAGCTTGATACGGGCTTCCTTGCCGACGGCCACCCGGCCGATATCGCGCGTGTTGATCGAGACTTCCGCTTCCAGCGGCACGTTAATGGGCACGAGTGTGACCACCGGCTCCGCCTCCCGCACCACCGAACCGACCGAGCGCTGCGCCAGGTCGAGCACGACGGAATCGGCCGGAGCCGTCAGCACGACCATGTTGCGGCGCAGTGCCATCTTCTTTAGTTCCTCGTCCGCCATGTCACGCTGGCCGCGCAGCTCCACTAATTGCTCCATCGCCGCCCGGCGGAAATCCTCGATGAAGGCCTGCCGGTCCGCCGTCAGCTTGGCATAGGAGTGTGCGGCCTCGTCGGCCCGGCCGCGGACGGCTGTCAGATCGGATTCGACGTCGAGGCGGGCGTCGCGCGAACCGAGCAGCGTGATTAGCGAACCGCTCTGGTTGTCATAGAGCCTCTCGCGCGCTGCTTCGATCTGTGAGAGCCCATCACGTCGGTCATTGAGCACCGCCTCCTGGTTTTTGCTCGCCACAAGAGCGGCCGATTGGCCGGCGATCTGCTGATCGAAATTCTGCAGCTGCGCCACGTAGAAGGCGCGTCGCTGGCCGAAGAGCTGCGCCTGCAGCATCTGGTCGGGCGTATCTCCCGCCATCTTCGTATAGTCGTCGCCGGCAAGCTCGGCCTCGATGCGCCTCACCTGGGCGTCGAGCGCGGAGAATTTCGCCTGCTGCTGGTCGACATCGGCCTGGCTGAAGGTGGCGTCGAGGGTCGCGAGCGTCTGACCGGTATGCACGACCTCGCCGGCCTTCACCTCGATCGTGCGGATGATCGAGGTTTCGAGCGGCTGGACGACGATGGTCGGCTGGGTGGTGACGAGCTTGCCGGGCGCGATCACCACCTCGTCGATCGAGGAGACCGAGGCCCAGGTGATCGCCGAAGCAATCAGCGCGGTTACGCAATAGAGCGTCATGCGCGCAACTCTGGGCGGCGCACGTTCCTCGAGCTCGACGGCATCGGATTGGAATTCGGCAATTGCCGGCGGCAGCGGCGGGCGGGCGGTCAGTTCCCTTCCCTTGCCCGAGGGCACCTTCTCTGAGGGAGCCTTGTCTGAAGGGACCGGCAGGTTCTCGCTGGGTTTTCTGGTGTGCGCGTTCATGCGACCTGCCTCATCTGCTGGGACCACAGGTGGCGATAGGTCATGCAGCGCGATACAAGCTGATCGTGCCGGCCGATATCGGCGACCTTGCCACGGTCGATGACGAGAATGGCATCGGCATCGACGAGCGTCGAAAGCCGGTGCGAGACGATGACGACGGTGCGGCCGGCGGCGATGCGGCTCAGATTCTCGCGGATGATCGCCTCACTGTCGGGGTCGAGCGCGCTCGTCGCCTCGTCGAAGATCAACAGCTTCGGATCGGTGATAAGCGCGCGGGCAATGGC
>NZ_JBFUAY010000200.1:0-7901 GCF_056406015.1 Rhizobium sp. P1_E1
GTGTACGTCTATGCCGAAGACGTCTTCGCACAGGCCGTCGTCGCCGGCGCTGTCCAGGGCTGCGTCGGGGGGAAACGCTTCCTTATCCGCGGCGTCAAGGATTGCTGGGTGCGTGGCTACGAGGCGGCTAAATTCTCAGAAGTCGACACCAAGGCTCAATCAAGATGGACACTTTTCATAAAAAGTAACTTAATGTGACATCAAGTATTGCGCAACATCGCCGGGTTGAAAACTGAACGTTCAGCGGATCTAGCGTGTCGCGCGGTCTGGAGTGGGGAAGTACTGAATGTCTTGGTATAGCAAGGTTGTCTGGTCAGAAGGACTATTTTTGCATCAGCACCATTTGCAGCAGCATGACCGCTATGTCGAAAAGCTGATCGAGAGTCGTGTCGGCTTCATCACGCCCTATCCTTGGGGCTTTGTCGAACTGGAAATCGACCGCGACCTGGCACAGCAGAACAAATTCGGATTGCGGCGCGCCAGCGGCGTCTTTCAGGATGGGCTTCCGTTCGATATGCCGGGATCGAGCCCGCTGCCGGCGCCAATCGACATTCCCGAAGGCTCTGAACGAAAACTTCTCTGGCTGACCCTGCCGATTGCCACACCCAATAGCCGCGAAATCGACGCAAACACGGCTGCCACCGGCAGTCGCTATACGCTGGACCTCGAAGACTTCATCGATTCCACCTCCGGAATGCATGTGAGCCAGGCATTGGAAATCGCCCATCCGCGCATCGAGTTTGCCGTGCGCGAAACCGCAAGGCCCGGCTACCACAATCTTCTGATCGGGCGGATCGTCGAAGTTCGCGACAAGACGATCGTGCTCGATGAGCGCACGGTGCCGCCGATCCTGTCCTGCCAAGCCTATCCAGTCGCCAGGGGCTGGCTCGATCGTGTGATCGGATGGGTGGAGACACGTCTGGAGTCGCTTGCTCGCTATGCTGCCGATCCAAGCTCCGGCGGGGGCCTGCAGGCTTATGACTATTTCATGCTCCAGCTTCTCAATGGTCAGGTCAATGTTCTGCGTCATAGTCAAGCGTCGAAATATCTGCACCCCGAACGGCTCTACGTCGATCTCATGCAGTTTGCCGGAGAGCTGTGCACGTTTTCCGGCAATCGCATGGCCCCTGATTTTCCGCGCTATGATCACGACCGCCTGTGCGAAATCTTCGAACCCGTATTGGAGACGATCCAGCGCCAGCTGAGCCTCGATATCGGTCGAGCCATGCGACTCGATTTGACCGAGGTGCGCCCCAATGCATTCCTGGCAAATGTCAGCAACCGAAATCTGTTCAGGACGGCGCGATTCGTTGTCGAAGTATCTGCCGCCATGCCGCTGACGCAGATCCAGCAGAGCTTCCCGGATCTCTGCAAGGTAGGACCGAACACCAAGATGCGGGAAATTGTACAGACGCATCTGCCTGGAATCAACATCGTGCATATGCCGACCCCGCCGCGTCAGATCCGCACGATCACCGATCATGTCTATTTCTATCTCGAGAAGGCTTCGCCCCTCTGGCCCGAGTTCAGCGCGGCAAGCGGTATCGCGATGCATTTCGCCGGCAACTGGCCCGAGTTGCAGCTTAACCTCTGGGCGATCACGGACGACTGAGATGAGCAATCCCGACGATCCCGCCGACCGCAGCGGAAAGACAGTCATTCGCCCGCGCCCTGGCGGTCTCCCGCCTGAAAGCGAGCGGTTCGGAAACGAATTCCGTCCCCGTCAGCCGGGACCGAACTCGACAGTCATCTCGCAGGGCTTTCCTTCGGCGCCAACGGCCCCGGGCGGCCTCCCACAGCAGCCACCCGGTGCGGAAAGTTCGAGATCGGGCGCATGGGGAGGCGACGACGGGGCTGACGACTGGATGTCGGCGCCCACACCAAAGCCGCCCGTGCAGCCGCGAGCGCCGCCCAACCGCAAGCGCATTCCGCTCAAAATCGCCTTGGGCGCAGGCGCCGATCTTCACATGAAATCGGCCAATCCGATCACGCGGGCCGCGACGCCGCTGCTAATCCTCTTTGGCCGGCTTCAACAGATGATCGTCGAGATAGACGCGGTCGCCCTCATGCAGCACGTGTCAACCAACATTCAACAATTCGAAAAGACGCTCCTTTCTGACGGCGTGCCTGTCGACCAGGCGACGATTGCAAAATACGCGCTCTGTGCGACCGCAGACGACATTGTCCAGAACCTCCCGTCGGACGAGAAACACGTTTGGCTGCAATACAGCATGCTCGCCCAGTTTTTTGGTGTCAGGACGTCGGGAACGGGATTCTTCGACAAGGTTCGTCAGCTGAGCTCCAATCCGACTGTCTATTATGATCTCCTCGAGCTAATTCACGCCTGTCTCTCTCTGGGATTCGAGGGACAATACCGCAGCTCAAAAGGGGGCGACATCGAGCTGCAACGGGTTCGTCGTGACGTCTACACCACCTTGCGGAGTGTCCGTCCATCCGCCGATGGGGATCTGTCGCCGCGTTGGCAGGGTTTATCACTTCGCGTCAAAGGGCTCACCAGCGGTATTCCGCTCTGGTCGCTTGGCAGCTTGTTGCTCGCCCTTCTAGTCGGCCTGTTCATGCTTTTACGCTTTCTGCTCGGGCATGATGTTGACCGAGCGGCCGAGGCTCTTGTCCGCCTTCACCCGCCAGGCGAGATCCTGATCAGCCGTGCAACCTATTCTCCTTTGCCGGAACCACCTCCGGCGCCCGCGACGCTGACCCAGCTGCAGCGTATCCGCGGTGTTCTTGCGCCCGAAATCCAGCAAGATCTTGTTGCCGTCGATCCGATCGGAGACTCGATTGTCATCCGCATCAACAATCTCCTGCTGTTTGATTCCGGCAAGGCGGAGGTGAAACCTGCCTTCGGTTCGCTTGCCAGCCGCATCGGTGCTGCGCTCGACAAGGAGCCTGGAAACATTCACGTCATCGGGCATACCGACAATGTCAAACCGAAGGCGTCCAGCCGTTTCAAGTCGAATTTCGATCTCTCTGTCAAACGTGCTCAGGCTGTTGCAGACGTGCTCAAGGCGCATGTCAGCGAGCCGGGTCGACTGGATGTGGCCGGCCGCGGCGAGGACGAGCCGGTGACCCCGAATTCAAGCGAGGAGGGACGGGCGAAGAACAGGCGCGTCGAACTTTCCATACCCAAGGACGATGGGGAAACCAGTGACCTTGCCTCGAAGGTGTCGCCATGAAGCGCAGCAATCTCCCGCTGTGGCCGCTCACCGCCATCTGCCTCCTTGCCGCCTTGCTGTTGTCGTTCACGATCTGGTTTGCTGCACCCCTGATTGCCTATGGCGACTTCGATCCCTTCGACAGCTCACTGGCGCGCCTTATTCCCATCGGCCTTATTTGGATCGCGCTTCTCGGATATTTCGGCTGGCGGTCTTGGGCCGCGCGAAAGGCGCAGGCCAAGCTGGAATCAGCTGTCATGGCAAGCGACGCCGCCGATGACGATAGCGACCAACTCTCAGAACGGATGGCCGATGCGATCGCGACATTGAAACACACATTTCCGGGTCGCAATTTTCTCTATKAACTTCCCTGGTACCTGATCATCGGTCCGCCTGGTACCGGCAAGACGACCGCGCTCGTCAATTCCGGGCTTCGCTTTCCGCTCTCGACAGACGGGGGCAGACACGCGATCGCAGGTGTTGGCGGGACGCGCTATTGCGACTGGTGGTTTTCAGAGGACGCCGTGCTAATCGATACCGCCGGGCGCTATACGACACAGGATTCCAACGAACAGTCCGATCGCAAAAGCTGGATGTCCTTCGTCTCCCTCCTGAAGGCGCAAAGGCCGAAGCAGCCGATCAATGGCGTCATCATCGCCATAAGCATCGAAGATCTCCTGACGCTCAAAGCGGCCGAGATTGCCGAGCATTCTGCGGCTATTCGCAAGCGTCTCCTCGAGCTCTACGATCTGCTGAAAGTGGACTTTCCGGTCTATGCGATGTTTACCAAGGCTGACCTGATCTCTGGCTTCAATGAGTATTTCGGCGCCTTTCCAGAGGATAAGAGGCGCCAGGTCTGGGGCGCGACATTTCAGTCGGAGGACCGAAAGAAGAATTTCGTCGATCAGGTCCCCACCGAACTCGACGATCTCGTTATCCGCCTCGGTCAGGTGACCGCCGACCGATTGCAGGCTGAACCGGATCCCGTCGCCCGTATCCTTGCTTTCGGTTTTCCGGCGCAGGTCGCGGCGCTGCGCGACTCGGTATCCGCATTCCTTTCGACGATCTTCGAGCCCACGCGTTACCATTCGCGCGCGCAGCTACGCGGCTTCTACTTTGCTTCGGGAACTCAGCAGGGCACACCCATCGATCAGATGCTTGGCGCCATGGGTTCCGACTTCGGCTCGACTACATCATCTTACATGTCGACGACCGGCAAGAGCTACTTCATCCATGATCTTTTCCTGAAGGTCATATTTCCCGAGGCTGGCTGGGTCTCCAGGGATATGGCGGCTGTGCGACGCGCGAGCTCGATGCGGATCGGCGCAGTCGCGGCGATGGTGCTCGTGACGATTGGCCTGTCCACCGGGTTTGTCTTAAGCTACACCAAGAACCGCCAGATTGTGGCAAGCACCAATGCCACGATCTCCGATTATCGTTCCGGAAACAATCCCGCCCTCAGCATAGTGCCAGTCAACGACGAGGAGCTCCGCAACATTCTTGGACCTCTCCATCAGTTGCGCAATATGGAGGTCGGTTACGCTAATGAAGATAAGTCGTCTGGGTGGCTTGAAGGCTTAGGTCTCGGGCAGCGTAATAGATTGAATTCTGCAGCAGAGGAGGCCTACCGCGAGGGTCTCGAACGCATGCTGCGCGCGAGACTTATCTACCGTCTCGAACGGCAGATCGAGAGCAGGATCGATGACCCCTTGTTCATCTACGAAGCCCTGAAAGTCTATCTCATGCTAGGTGGAAAGGCACCCAAGACCAACGACGATCTGGTCTTGAATTGGATGCGTGATGACTGGAGCAAGGAACTTTTCCCCGGACCCAGCAACCGGCCGGTTCGTGACGAACTGGAAAGCCATCTCCAGGCTATGCTGCTGCTCGACAATGCGCACAATCCGGAAATTGCCCTGAATGGAACGCTTGTCGAGGCTGCGCAAAAGACGCTGACGCGCATGAGCGTGGCCGACCGCGCCTATACTTTTATCAAAAGTGCAGGATTGTCCGAAAATATCGATGATTGGAGGCTGGATGCGCGCGCTGGCGCGGAACCCGATCGTGTCTTCGAGACACTGAACGGCCAGCCGCTCGATACAGTGCGTGTCCCGGGCCTTTTCACTTATGGCGGGTTCCACGACTTCTTCCTCAACGCGCTCGGGACGGTCGCAGACAATCTCATCGCGGAGCAATGGGTGCTCGGCGATGTCGGGCAAAAAAGCGACGTGGAGGCACAGCTGAAGCGCCTAGGACCCGAACTTCTCGAAAAATACCGGCAGGACTTCATTTCCAGCTGGGAAGACGCGTTTTCGAAGTTCAAACTTAAGCGACTCTCGGCCGACAAGCCGCTTTATACGACATTGTCGGTTGTTGCCGGACCGGCTTCGCCGATCCGAAGCCTTTTCCAGTCGATCAGTGACGAGACACGCCTGACCGAAGAGCGCGAGGAGGCCGAGGCGACCGGCGCGGGAGCGACGGTAATGGATGCGGCCGCCAAGGCAAAGGAGTTGGCGCTCCAGCGGATCCAGAGCCGTGCGTCGGCCTGGTCACGGATTGGCATCGACGCTGCACTCGGCAAATCGCAAAAGCAGATGGGTCAGAACAGCAGTGCTGCCCCGATCCCGGGCGCGAGCATTGAGGCCTATTTCCGGCCCTATCACCAACTCGTGGAAGGCGATCCCGGGAAACGTCCGATCGATATGCTGATTGAAACCCTTAATGAGATCAGCCACACGCTGATTGTAGCCGATACGCCCTCACAGCTCGACAACATGATGGCGGTCCTTCCCTCGCAGGTCGGCGATCTGAAGAAAAACATCTCGCGCCTGCCTCCGCCGTTGGCGAAGATGATGCAGAGCGCCGTCACCGACTTCGAAGGCGATGCTGCCGACTCGACGATCACGCAGCTGAATCAGGAGATGAACGATCGCGTCACCGGCGCTTGCAAGGCGGTTGTCGGCACTCGCTTTCCTTTTTCTCCCAAGAGCGATCGCGACGTACCTATTACCGATTTCGTGCGCCTGTTCAGCCCTGGGGGGACTATCGACAAATTCTTCGACGAGAAGCTCTCCCCGCTCGTCGACATAAATGCGGGCAATTGGTCCTGGAAAAAAAACGAGCGCGTCGGTCAGGGACTGTCGACTGCAAGCCTCCTGGAGTTCCAGAGAGCCGCCGAGATTCGCGACGCCTTTTTCCCGTCGGGTTCCCAGATCCTGGCCATTCAGATGACGGTAAAGCCGCAGTCTCTGTCGGGAAGCGCGGAGTTTGCCATCCTGCAGATCAACGGAAAGCCGGTCCAATCGCGCCAGATGGCCAACGCACCGGTCGAAATGACTTGGCCCGGAACAGGGGAGGGTTCTGCAAGTATCTCGCTTTATCCGCAGATGGCTGGGCGGATATCGGAAATCTCGCAGTCGGGCCAATGGGCGTTCCTGCGTCTCCTCAATGAGGGAAGCGTTACGCAGAGCGGTGAAGCGATCAATGCGCGTTTCGTGATTGGCGGTCGTGAAGTGACGTATCAGTTCGAAATGGGCCAGATCAGCAATCCATTTCTTTTGCCTGCGCTATCCGACTTCAAATGCCCCGACAGCCTGTGATGGGGAAGCGCATATTGCCGATGTTATTGGAAGAAGGGGGACAGTGAGCATGCCGGTCGGCCTTTACGGCAAATATCCAGCCAAACGTGACTTCCTGGCTATAAACCTGCCACGCGCGGTCATGTCGAGGCTGGAGACCTGGCTTCAGGCGGGGCTTGCGATCAGCAAGGAACGTCTGGGCTCGGATTGGCATAGCCTCTACTCTATTCATCCAATCTGGAACTTCAAAATGGGAGCGGACATTCTTGGCACGGAGGTCGTCGGATCGATCATGCCGTCCGTCGACGCGTCGGGTCGCTTCTTTCCGCTTGTTATCCTCGCCCATGCCCAAGCTGGATCGGCCTACCCACCTGCGTCAGCGATCCAGAATACGTGGTTTGTCGATGTCCATCGGCGACTGCTGTCTGCGCTGAGTGAGGATGACATTCCTGGCCCCGACAGATTGCTTGCTGACCTTGGCGAGCCGTCAAGCAGTCTCTCTCTGCCATCCGGTATGAGGCCGATGGACGGCGGTTTTAGAATGCGGATCGACCCCGCTGCCCCTTCGGCCTCCCTGGAGCAATTCGAGGCGGGCGAAAGACAGGCACGAGGGGCACCAAGTAGCACATTCTGGACGACAGGAGGGCAGTTCGTGGCGCCGCAGATCATTTCGACGACCGGGCTTCCCGATCCGGAAATCTACAGCGTGATGATCGGCGGAGCGGACGGAGGAAATGGCGACCGAGCCCACGTGCCCGCGGATGGAGAAGAACAGGTCGGGCCCACGCGACCAGGGAGGATCATGTGAACCCGGCTGTCTTTCGTATTGAATCGCATGCTGTCTCCGATGTCGGCTGTGTGCGGGACATCAATGAGGACCGAAGCTACGCAGACCCCCACAATGGTCTCTGGATGGTCGCTGACGGGATGGGCGGCCACGATGCCGGCGACTTCGCGAGCGAAACGATTGTTCGCAATGTGCGGGCAAGGATCACCCTTGCAGAATCTGCCGCGGCGCTTGAGAACAGCTTTCGCGATGCGATCGCGGCCGCGCACGCGGATATCATTGATCATTCCCTCAAACTTGGAAACAAGATCGTCGGATCCACGCTCGTGTGTCTCCTGGTTTATGGTCGCGTGTCGCGGTGTT
>NZ_JBFUAY010000201.1:0-7827 GCF_056406015.1 Rhizobium sp. P1_E1
GAGCTCCAGCCGGGCTCGATCGTCAAACCTGAAGGCGTCAAGCGCTTCCGCGGCAAAGACAAGACGATTATGAAGCGGCAGTTGATCGCGCGGCGTGCTCTTGCCGACTGCGCGACCTGGCTCGGTCAAGAATCGACGCTTGCCGAAAGCGCCTGACCGGCGTTTTCAAGTGCATCGGACCCGGCTCGTGCGACCCGCGTGAAGTCTTTGCTTTTATGCATGTCGCCTAAAAGCGCTGCACAGTTTTGGGCGACATGCATTACTGCTTGGTCGCGGCCGAAATATTGCCGGGCGGCAGGTCCTTATCCGGCTCGGCGATATAATTGCCGAGCAGCCAGAGCGAAACCTCCGAGGCTTCCTTGGCGGAAGCGAATTCGAAATCGCCGTTGTGATAGGGTGCATCGAGGAAGTCGATCACCAGTCCCCGGCCCGTCTCCGATCCCACGACGCGCACCCGACCCGGCTCGATCAGATGGCAGGCGAAATGGCGCGACATGTTGCGCATGAAGCCCGCCTTGTTGTCGTGCAGGCGCACGAAGACGGCTTGGCCATTTTCCGTCGCCTGCAGCTGACGGATCGCCTCGTTCGGAAAGGCGCGGCCGAACTCGATGATGGCGAGGCCCGTGTCATGCAGGCCGTCTTCCTTGTTCTGCGCGGCCATGCGCGTTGCCACGAAAGCAATGAAAATGACGATGGCGAAAAGGACGCACCAGACGATAATGCCCACGCCGAGTCTCCGTTCAAAGGGTAGCGGTGGAAGCCTTGTAGCGCGCGAGACTTGCGCGAATTTGACCGATATCAGATTTTTCGGCGTGCGGCAGCCAGCCCCATCCGCAGCTGGCGGCGCCATTGCGGCGGCTGCAGCGGCCGGTCAAACAGCAAGGCGCCCCGTTTCTGCGCCGTGATGAGCACCGGTTCGGCAATCGTCGCCGGCAGAAAGGCTGGAAAGACAGCCAGCGCAATCGGCCCCGCCGCCCTCGCTTTTGCCAGATGTTCGCGACCGAGGCCGGCGAAGGCCTCGATGGCGGCAGAGATGCGCGGCCGGTCTTCGCCGGCGAGGAAGGCATCGCGGTCGAGACCGGTGGCGGACAGGATCTGCAGCGGAATATAGATCTGGCCGCGGCGGCGATGCAGCGGCATCAGCAGCAACAGCCCGGCGACCGCTTGGGCGACGCCGGCATGGCCGKCGGCGTCGGCCGAGCGTGCGGCCTCCTCCGGAGAAAGCACCAGGCTTGCGAGCTGGATCAGCGCGGATGCCGTTTCGCCGGCATAGCCTTCAAGCGAAAGACGTGTCTCCATCGGATCGTCATAAAGATCGAAGGTGCGGGCCCCGATCATATCGATCAGCGTCTTGCGCGGCAGGCGGTGCGTTTCAATCGCCATCAGAAGCGCCGCGGCGACGGGATTGGCCGCCGTCGAGCCGTGTGCGCTGCCCTCCAGAAGATCGTGCCAATATTGTAACCGCACCTCCCCGGGTAACGGCTCGTGCACGAGATCGCGGATGCGGGCAAGCTCGGCATTGAAGGCATAGAGAGCCGCAAGCGCGCCGCGCTTTTCCTCTGGCGACAGCAGACAGGCGAGGTAGCGGTCGCGATCGCTGTCACGCAGCATCGCCAGGCAGATCTCCTGGTTCGTCGCAATATGCGCTTCAGACATCGTCAGACCGCAATCAACGCCGCGGCGACGGCACGTTGCTCGGCGAGCATGATATTGAAGGTGCGCACTGCAGCCCCGGTGCTCATCGGATCGGAGGAGATGCCGCGCGATTTCAGCGCCAGCTTCAATTCCTCGGGCAGGCGGCGAAGCTCGGTACCGGTGCCGACGAGCAGAACCTCGATATCACTAGCCTCGTCAAGCACGCGGCGGAMATTTTCAGGCGACAGCGGTTTCGACATATCCATGTCCCAGCCATGAATGCCGGAGGGCAGGCAAAGGATCGAGCCACGATGCGACATGTCGGCAAAGCGAAAGCCGCCATTGCCGTAAGCATCGATCGGAGCGCGGCCGGGGAAATGCGCGGCGCGGATTTCTATGCCTTTTGCCATGTTTTCAAACCACCGTGCCGGATTTTACACCGGCATCCGTCTTGTTGCTCTCTTCCCCGTCGGGAGCCTCCGGCCGCAGCCGGAAGACGATCAAGACAGGAGCGGCGATATAGATCGAAGAGAAGGTGCCGAGAGCGACGCCAAAGAGCATCGCAAAGGTGAAGGAGCGGATGACTTCGCCCCCAAAGAGAAAGAGCGCCAGCAAGGCGGTCAGCGTCGTCGCCGCGGTTAGAACGGTGCGCGACAGCGTCTGGTTGATCGAGGCATCGATCAGGATCGGCAGCGGCATCTTCTTGTATCGCTTGAGATTTTCGCGCATTCGGTCATAGACCACGACGGTGTCGTTCAGGGAATAACCGACGACGGTGAGCACGGCGGCGATGCTCGTCAGGTTGAACTCGATACCGGTGAGGACGAAGAGACCAAGCATGATGATGACGTCGTGCAGCGTTGCGACGATGGCGCCGACCGCGAACTGCCATTCGAAGCGGATCCAGATGTAGATCAGGATCGCGGCTAGTGCTGCAAGCACGCCGAGCGTCGCCATCATCGTCAATTCGCCCGAGATCGCGGGTCCGACGACGTCAACGCGGCGAAAATCATAGTCCTCCTGGAGCTCGCCGCGCACCAGCGTCGCCGCCGACTGCTCGGCATTTTCGCCGCCGCCCTGGGAAGCGATGCGGATCCGCGCGTTCGACGGTCCGCCCGTGCGCTCGACGCGCACGTCGCCGAGATTGAGATCATTGAGGCGCGAGTGGAGATCGGCGATGTCGGCATTGCCCTGCTTCGCCGTCACCTCGATGAGCGAGCCGCCAGTGAAATCGATGCCGAGATGCAGGCCGACGGTGGCAAAGGCGGCCATGGCAATCAGCGAAATGACCGCCGACGCCGTAAAGACATAACGGCGGATTCCCATGAAGCGGATATTGGCGTGTTCAAAAAGATGCGCCAGAACGCTCTTCGGCAGATGTCGAGGACGGCGCGCTCTCAGCCAGACGGCAACGATCGAGCGCGTCAGGGTGAAAGCCGTGAAAACAGTCGTCAGGATGYCGACCGCCAGTGTCACCGCGAAGCCGCGGATGGATTCGCTGCCGAGGAAAAAGAGGATGATGGCGGCGATGAAGATCGTCACATTCGCATCGATGATCGTTGCAAATGCGCGTGAGAAACCGCGGCCGACGGCCTCCGCAAAGGAATGGGTGGTCTTCTCCTCTTCGCGGATACGCTCGTAGATCAGAACGTTCGAGTCGACCGCCATGCCGACAATTAGCACGATGCCGGCAATCCCGGGCAAGGTGAGCGTCGCGCCGGCAAGGCTCAGCACCGCAACGATGAGGATCAGGTTGAAGAAGAGCGAGACGACGGCGATGATGCCTAGGATGCGATAAAGCGCGATCATCAGTGCCGCGACCAGCACGACAGCGACGAGACCGGCAACAAGGCCGCTGAAGATGGAATCGGCGCCGAATCTCGGGCTGACGCTGCGTTCCTCAACGCTGGTCAGCGTCGCCGGCAAGGCGCCGGCGCGCAGCATGATCGCAAGGTCGCGGACGCCATCTTCCGAGAAATTCGCCGAAATCCGGCCCTCACCGCCGGTGATTGCCGCATCGATAACCGGTGACGACATCACCTGGTCGTCGAAGACGATGGCAAGGTGCTTGCCGATATTCTGCCCCGTCGCCTGCGCCAGCCGCTGCGTACCTTCCGCATCGAGACGGTAGGCAATCGCGGTATCCTGCGTCTGCTGATCGACGACAGGCTCGATATCGACCATGTTGCTGCCAGTGGCGAAAGCCGTGCGGTCGACCAGATAAGGTACCGGCGGGTCGTCAAGCGAATAGAGCACCTGCGATGTCGCCGGCCAACGGCCGTTCAGCGCCTCCTGCCCCGACATGCTTTCGTCGATCAGATGAAAGGAAAGTTTGGCCGGCTGGTTCAGGATGTTCTTCAGCCGCTCAGCATCGACCGATCCCAGCACCTGCACGACGATCCGGTCGGCACCATCCGGGCGAACGAGAAAATTATCATAGCCGAATCCGGCGATGCGGCGRCCAACGATATCGAGCGACCGGGTCCGCGCGGAAGCGACGTCAGCGGTAATGCCGGCGTCGGAAATCTGCAGCGAGAGTTGCCCCTCCGCGCCCTGCTGCAGCGCGACCCCAGGTCCCGAATGTCCGCCAACCGTCGTCAAAGGCTTCAGGAGATCGACCGCCGCCTGTGTCTGCGCCGGGTCGGTGATGCGGACGGTGACGGTCTGGTCATTGCCGGTCAGCCCGGTATAGCGGATGCCGGCGCCGCGCAGCGCGTTGCGCACATTGGCGACCGCCTCTTCCAGGCGGTCCTTGACGATATCGGAACGCTCGACCTTCAGAACGATATGCGAGCCGCCCTGCAGGTCGAGACCAAGCACTACGCGGTCGTGCCGCAACCAATCCGGCAGGGAGGATCGCTGCGCCTCAGTCAGCAGATTGGGCGCAGCGATGGCGATGGCCGCAAACGCGACCAGCCAAATCAGAAGTGTTTTCCAGCGGGAAAAATGCAACATTCTCTCGACGATCTTCCGATCCGGCGGTCCTGCCGTTATCGCTTGTTACGCCGCGTCGGCCTTGACCGGTTCACCCTTGACGCGAATTTCGGAGATGCCGCTGCGGACGATGCGCACGCGCACGCCATCGGCGATCTCGACTTCGACTTCCTTTTCGTCGACGACCTTAGTGACCTTGCCGACGAGACCGCCGCCGGTGACGACCTGGTCGCCGCGACGAATTGCCTTCAGGGTCTCCTCACGCTTTTTTGCCTGTGCGCGCTGCGGACGGATCAGCAGGAAGTACCAGACGACCATCAGCGGCACGAACAGGATGATCATTTCGAAACCGGAACCGCCGAATCCCGTTGCGGTATCGGTCGCGCTCTGGGCGAATGCCGGGGTGATGAACATGCTAAACTCCTCAGGCTTGGGCGGCGGAACTCCGCCTCTCTTTTCAGGTTGCCGGACTATAGTTACCGCTTCGATGAATGCAACAGAAACAGCCGGAAACAGTACCGATTCCGCTGCCTCATAACCTTTCCGCCGTCAAAACGCCATGCTACCCGGCATCGAAAGATTAAAGCGGATTGCCGCAGTGAGAAATCAGGAGGCCACCGATGACCGAGGAAATCAACACAGCCCTGCTCGCCGAACTGAGACGGCTCGCAGACGCCGTCGAGCGTCTTGCCGGACCGGCACCCGCCCTCAACGACTGGGATGCTGCCGACTGCTTCGTCTGGGCGCCTTTGCGCCAGCATCTGCAGCCGGTCAAGAGACCGAACCGGGTGGCGTTGACGCTCATCCGCGGCGTCGATCATGTGCGCGACATCCTGCATGAGAATACGGTGCGTTTCGCCGAGGGTTATGCCGCCAACAATGTGCTGCTCTGGGGGGCGCGCGGCATGGGCAAATCCTCGCTGGTCAAGGCCGTACACGAGGATGTCAGGCGCGAAAGCAGCGTCTTGCTGAAGCTGGTCGAAGTCCATCGCGAGGATATCGCCACCCTCCCCCATCTGCTCGATCTCCTGAAGGACACGCCGTACCGTGTGATCGTCTTTTGCGACGATCTCTCCTTCGATCACGATGACACCGCCTACAAATCGCTGAAGGCAGCACTCGACGGCGGCGTCGAAGGGCGGCCGGACAATGTGCTCTTTTACGCCACCTCCAACCGGCGTCATCTCCTGCCGCGCCACATGATGGAAAACGAGCAGTCGACGGCGATCAATCCGTCGGAGGCGGTCGAGGAAAAGGTTTCGCTTTCCGACCGCTTCGGCCTCTGGCTCGGCTTCCACAAATGCAGCCAGGACGATTATCTCGGCATGATCGACGGCTATGCCGATCACTTCAAGCTCGAGCTCGAACGCGACAAGATGCATGCCGAGGCGCTGGAATGGGCAACGACGCGCGGCGCACGCTCCGGCCGTGTCGCCTGGCAGTATATCCAGGACCTGGCCGGGCGCATGCGCGTTCACATCGATCGGGGCTAGAGCGCGTCGCGCGTCAATCCGAATTCACGCGACGCGTTTTGGGTCTTTGTCGTTTATCCCAAAACCGCTGCGCACTTTTGCGCGACATGCATTAAATGACAAAAGCCCGGCTGGTGGCCGGGCTTTTGCGTTTCCTGGTACGCAGTACCTATTCCAGGAAAGTCATCGGGTTGACCGGGGACGCGTCCTTGCGCACCTCGAAATGGACCTGCGGCTGCTTGACGTCGCCGCTCATGCCGGAGACGGCAACCGTCTGGCCGCGCTGGATCTTCTGGCCGCGGGTGACGCTCAGCGTGTCGGCGTTGCCGTAGACGGTGACGGTGCCGTCGTCRTGACGGACGAGAACCGTGTTGCCGAGTTCCTTCAGGCCGTTGCCGGCATAAATGACGACGCCGTTTTCAGCGGCCTTGATCGGTGTGCCCTGCGGTACCGAGATGTCGATGCCGTCATTGCGGTTGCCGTTGACGTTGGCGCCGTATGAAGCAATGACCTGGCCGCGCACCGGCCAGCGGTATTTGCCGATGCCGGTCGATTCCGGCGCGGCGGAGCTGACGTCCGACTTCTTCTCGGCATCGTCGACGGTCTGGGTGGCCGCCGGTGCCTTATAGGGCGCAGGCTGCACGGAAGCCGTCTGCAGGGCAGCTGCCGGCTGGGTCGGCTTCGGATCGACCTTCTCGGCCGGGATCGAGGCGGTCTTGATATTGTCGGCGGTGCCGTTCGGGATCTTCAGGGCCTGACCGATGCGGAGCGAGTTGGCCGAAAGATTGTTGGCGGCCTTGAGATCGTCGACATTGCTGCCGGTCGCCTTGGCGATCTTTGCCAGGGAATCGCCCTGCTTGACGACATAGGTGCCGGCAGGTGCCTTCGGATCCTTGCCGGCGCCGACGGGAAGCTTGCCGGTGGCATCAGCACTCGCCAGCGTCTTGTCACGGGCGGAATTGGCGCCTGGAATGACGGCAACGTTCTGCTCAGGCGCTTTCGGCGCCTCCGGCATCTTGCCGGGCTTGGAAAGGTCAGTCGCCTGCGATGCCGCCTTGGCGGCATTGCCGCCATTGAATGTCGGGATGAGGATCGCCTGGCCCGGCTGGGCGGCAGATGCCGTCTTCAGGTCATTGACGCGCAGGATTTCCTTTTCCGGAACGCCAAAACGCCTGGAGAGCGTGGCGATGCTTTCACCCGGTCGCAGCGTCACCGAAGGAGCGTTGGTCGCGGACCAGCCGGAAACCTTCGGCGTCGTGCCGGTCGTCAGCGTATCAGGCGTCACCTTCGGTGCCGCCGGCGCCACCAATCGGGGCTTTTCGGCCTGCGGCGCAGCTGGGAAAGGTTGGGCGAGCGCGACTTCCTTTTCCCGCTGCCGGGACGGAGCAACGGCCGTCGGCGCGGCCAGATCTGAACGCTGCACCGAGACCGGCGCGGAAGCGAGACGTGCGCTCGAGCTCGACGTGCGGGTCGGATCGTAACCCTGGCGTGCGGGATAAGGCTGGTTCAGCGCGCCATTGCCGCCGCCATAGCCCGACTGGCTGGCAACGGCCGAACCGCCGAGATCGGCGCGCGGCACCGGATCGCCCTGAGAACCGTTCATATTCCTGCGCGGAATGGAACTTGTGGTGATCTGGTCCTGCCCGGAGGAGGAAAACAAGCCGCCAAACCGTGTCACATCGGAACTGCAGCCCGTTGCGGCACTTGCCAGCAGGCCAACAACCAGAAGATTACCGGCCGACTTCCCGAACTTTGGCGAAAGACTGAAACGCATGACTCGACCCAC
>NZ_JBFUAY010000202.1:0-7820 GCF_056406015.1 Rhizobium sp. P1_E1
AAGTAGCGAAGGTCAAAGATGCCGGCCGTCAAGGCCGGCATCCCGATGTGTTGAAGGAGGTGGAGTGATGGTGCCGCGACTGAGATTCGAGACGATCTCCAAGAGCTTCCCCGGGGTGAACGCCCTGGCCGACGTGTCGTTCGATGTTGCAGCCGGCGAGATCCACGGACTTCTAGGCGAAAACGGCGCCGGCAAATCCACACTTCTGCGAATCCTCTCCGGCGTGTTCCGCCCGACCTCCGGAACGGTCTTTGTCGATGGTCAGGCCCTGATCCTCAAAAGGCCGATAGATGCCCGCAGTGTGGGCGTCGCCATGATTCACCAGGAATTGCAGCAGGTGCCGCATTTGAGCGTCGCCCAGAACATGTTTCTCGGTCATCCGCTGACCCRCCTGGGTGGTCTTTTCGTCTCCCGCCGTGAGCAGGAGAGCCGCGCGGCGCAAGCCCTCTCGCTGATCGACAGGACTATTGATCCTTCAGCGCCGATCTCCTCCCTCAAGGTCGCGCAACGCCAGATCGTCGAGATCGGTCGCGCGCTGCTCGACAAGGCGAAGGTCATCGCCATGGACGAGSCGACGTCGAGCCTGACGCCGAGCGAGTTCGACCGTCTGGCAGAGGTGATCGCCAGCCTTTCGGCGAGTGGGGTCTCGATCATCTATGTCTCCCACAAGATGGACGAGGTCTTCCGCATCTGCCAGCGCGCCAGCGTCATGCGCGACGGCAAGCTCGTCGGCATGGTCGATCTCAAGAGTGCCTCGGAAAAGGACGTGATCGCGATGATGGTCGGTCGCGAGCTGATGCAAGAGGAACACAATTCCTTCGTCACCGATACGGTCAAGCTCGAGGCCAAGAAGCTGTCATCCGCAACGAAGATCCGCGATGTGTCGTTCACGCTGCACAAGGGTGAAGTGCTTGGCATTGCCGGGCTCGTGGGCTCCGGTCGCACGGAACTGCTGCGGCTTCTGGCCGGCGCTGACCGCCTGAGCGACGGGTCGATCGCCATCGACGGCAAGGTCGTGCGCTTCGCCTCCCCGCGCGATGCGATCGCCGCCGGCATCGGTCTCGTGCCGGAAGAACGCAAGCGGGAAGGGATCATTCCCTTACGTCCAGTCAGTACCAACATTGCGCTCGCTTCGCTTTCCAGCTTTTCGTCGGGCGGCATGATCAGCACGGGCAAGCTCCGTGCGGCCGCACAAGATTTGTTGAAGCGCGTCAATCTGCGGCCGTTTCAACTGGATCGCCCCATTCGCCTTTTCAGCGGCGGCAATCAGCAGAAGGCGATTATTGCCCGTTGGCTAGCGGCCAAGTCGCAGATCTTGCTGTTCGACGAGCCCACCCGAGGTATCGATGTCGGCGCCAAGTCCGAGATCTATCATCTGATCGAGGATCTTGCCCGCGAAGGCCATTCGATCATCGTCGTCTCCTCGGAACTGCCGGAGGTTATCCGGCTTTCGGACCGCGTGCTGGTGATGCGGGAAGGTTCGATCGCTGCGGACATTCCACGCGACCAGCTGAGCGAAAGCGCGATCGTCGCGCATGCCATTCCCGGGGCCAACCCCGGCGCCACCGTCGCCCGCACTGCGAGCTCCGCGTGAACCAGACAGGACATCCAATGACCAGTTCTTCGACTGCATCCGTTAAGCCCGCACCGGTCTTTCGCCGCTTCTCGTTTTCGCTCCGCGATGCCGGAACCCTGATCGGGCTCATTATCATCATGGCCGTGTTTGCCGCGCTCGTTCCTGGCTTCGTCTCCGAACGAAACCTCATCAATATCCTCCAGCAGTCGAGCATCAATGCGTGCCTTGCGCTCGGCATGACGCTGGTGATCATCTCGGGCGGCATCGATTTATCCGTTGGTCCGACGGCCGCAATCTCCGCCGTCATCACCGCGACCCTTCTTCTGACCGGCACGCCGATACCGCTGGCGATCTTCACCGGTCTCGGCGTCGGCGTCGTCTGCGGCTTCATCAATGGCGCGCTCGTCGCCTATGTCGGCCTGCAGCCGTTCATCGTCACGCTCGGCACGCTCAGCACCTACCGGGCCATCGCGCTCATTTATACCGGCGGCAATCCTGTTCTCGGCATTCCCACGGGCTTCCGCTCACTCTTCAACGGCAATCTCTTCGGCATTCCGACGCCAGTCATTATCGTCGCTGTCGTTGCGATTGCCGCCTGGATCCTGCTCAAGAAGACACCGATCGGCGAATATCTGATGGCGGTCGGTGGCAATGAAGAGGCAGCCTATGTGGCCGGCGTTCCGATTGCGCGCACCAAGATCACGGCCTATGTCATTTCCGGGGGGCTGGCAGCACTCGCTTCGCTGATCCTGATCGGGCGTCTCGGGGCTGCCGAGCCTATCCTCGGCAACCTATGGGAACTTGACGCGATTGCGGCTGCGGCCATCGGCGGCGCTTCGCTGATGGGTGGCAAGGGAAGCATTCTCGGCACGATCCTCGGCGCCATCATCCTTGGTGCGATGCGTAACGGTTTGACGCTGATGAACGTTCAAGCCTTCTATCAACTGCTCGCCACCGGCCTTATAATCCTCGTCGCCATGATGATCGATCGCGCGACAAGGGGACGGGGATGAACGCTGAAAGCTTCGACATGAAGGCCGTCGGGCCACGCATCCGCATGATGATGCCGCTCTTGACGCCGCTCGAAGCAAAGGTCGTCGATACCGTTTTCGCCATGCGCGATTTCAGTGACGAGACGTCGCTCAAGCAGATCGCCGAGAACGCCGGCGTTTCCGAAGCCATGGTGGTCAAGATCACCAAGAAGCTCGGCTTCTCCGGTTTCCGTGACTTCCGCTCCGCCGTCAGCCAGTATAACCGCCAGCCAACGGCAGAGATGCATCAGGAACTGTCCGTGGAGGATACGTCGCTTGAAATCGTCCAAAAAGTGTTTCGCACCTCGATCCACGCCCTTGAGGAAACGCTTGCCATTCTCGATATGGAAGCATTCGACAGGGCCGCGGATCTAATCCACCAGGCGAGAAACCGCGACTTTTACGGTGTCGGCGGCTCGGCGCAGATCGCACGGGATGTGGCGCACAAGTTTCTTCGTATCGGCGTGCGCGCCAGCGTCTTCGACGATTCCCACATGATGCTGATGTCGGCCTCGTTGCTGGTGGATGGCGATATCGCCATTGGCTTTTCCCATTCGGGCAACACGATCGCTGTGATCGAGGCAATCCAGCTCGCGCGCAGGAACGGCGCGCGCACCATTGCAATCACCAACTACGATTCCTCGGCTCTCGCCCAGTCCGCAGACGTGGTTCTGTGTTCCACCGCACAAGGTTCACCGCTGATGGGGGAAAATGCCGCAGCGCGCATCGCCCAGCTCAACATCCTTGATGCCATCTTCGTTGCCGTCGCCCAGCGTGACTATCAGGCAGCCGAACGCAATCTTGAACGCACTATGTCCGCCGTCACGTCCAAACGAAAAGATCGCCTCCCATGACATTTTCGCCTGTTGTCACCGTCTTCGGCAGCCTTCACTACGATATCGCCGTCTTTGGACCGGCCCGGCCCCGAAAGGGCGAGACAGTGACGGGGACATCCTGGCATCCGAAAAGCGGCGGCAAGGGCGGCAATCAGGCGGTTTCGGCTGCCCGCACCGGGGTCGCCACCTTCATGATCGGGGCGGTTGCTGGTGATGACTTCGGGGATTTTCTTATCGCAAATCTCGCTCGCAAAAATGTCGATCATACATTCGTCCGACGTGATGCATCGCAGTCAACCGGCATGAGTGTCGCGACTTTCGATGCCGAAGGCGACTATGGTGCGGTTATCGTGTCGGGAAGCAACCTGACGCTTGGCGACCACGATGTCTCGGCAGCTCGAGATCTGCTCAGCAGAACAACAATTCTCGTCCTGCAAAACGAGATTCCCGATGCCGCCAACGTTGCGGCGGCAAAGGCCGTGAAGCAGGCAGGCGGGCGCGTGCTGATCAATGCAGCCCCGGCACGCATTCTGTCGAACGATCTGCAACACCTGATCGACATCATCGTCGTCAATGCCATCGAAGCCGAAATGCTGGCAGGCGTTCCCGTTGTTGAAACGCTTGACGGCGCTCTGGAGGCGGCGAGGAAGCTTGTGAAGATCTTCCCCGAAGTGGTGGTGACCGCCGGGGGATCGGGTGTCGCCTACGCAAATCGCAGCGGAGAAGAGATCGCCGTTGCAGCAGTCAAGGTTGAGGTTGAGAGCACGCATGGGGCCGGAGACGAGTTCATCGGCGTCCTTGCTGCGGAAATCGCATCCGGGAAGACGATGAACGCCGCGCTTCAGAAGGCAAATATCGAGGCTGCACGACTGGTTAGTACGCCTGAAGAAAATCGTCTGAGATGAAGTCTGCCATATCTAAATGCGTCTGAGCCAATGACACGCGGCCGGCGTTGCAAGCTTTAATCTTTTCAACAAAGGCCGAGAACAGCTACGCCTTTCCATACATCCTGCTCGCGCGCAGCAGGCGTTGCGAATAGGGGTGTTCGACCGCACCTTTTCGCAAGGCGCCGACATCGACCTGTTCGACGATCTCGCCCGCTTCCATGATGGCGACGCGGCTGCACATGTGCGAGACGACGGCGAGATCATGGCTGACGAGCAGATAGGTCAGACCGCGATTGGTGCGCAGATCCTGGAGGAGATTGAGGATTTCGGCCTGAACGGACACGTCGAGCGCCGATGTCGGTTCGTCGAGAAGCAGAACGTCCGGATCCAGCATCAGCGCACGGGCGATCGCCACGCGCTGCCGCTGGCCCCCAGACAGCTGGTGCGGAAATCTGTAGCTCAGCGCCGGGTCGAGGCCAACCGATCTCAGGACCGCGTTCATGTCGACCGAATTCGTATCCAGCCCCTGGTTGCGCAGCGGTTCTTTCAGCTGCGAGCGGATGGTCTTGCGGGGATGGAGGGATCCGTAGGGATCCTGGAACACCATCTGCACCCGGCGGAAGAAAGGCCGGCTGCGCTGCTGATTTAACGTCTCGCCGTGGAGCTCGATCCGGCCGTCATAGTTGGCGTTGAGGCCGGAAAGCGCCCTCAGGACAGTGGACTTCCCGCAGCCGGACTCGCCGACCAGGCCGAAAGCAGTTCCCCTTTCGATGGCGAAGCTTACGTCTCGGACGACAGGCCGCTGCCCAGGCCCGAAACGGACCGTAAGATTGTCGATTTTAATCACCGCGACGGCTCCAATGCGAATTCTTCAAGCCAGGCCGGATCTCGTTTCAGGATCGGCAGCCGGGCAGGCGGATCTTCGATCGTCGGCAAGGATGCCAGCAACCCTTGCGTATAAGGGTGTCGGGCCTTGTCGAGATCGCGCGCCTCGAGCACTTCCACGACCCGCCCTGCATACATGATGAGAACGCGATCGCAGAAGTTCCTGATGAGATTGAGATCGTGACTGATGAAGATCAGCCCGAGATTGCGGCGCAAGACGAGCTCGTCGAGCAGGGCGAGAATTTCGAGCCTCACCGTCACATCGAGCGCTGACGTCGGTTCGTCGGCGATCAGCACTTCGGGTTCGGCAATCAGCATCATGGCGATCATCGCCCGCTGGCCCATCCCGCCCGAGATTTCGTGCGGATAAAGGCGGGCCACACGCTCCGGATCGCGGATCTGAACGGCCTCGAGCATATCGAGTGCCTGCTGCCAGGTCTTTGCCCTGCTCGTCCTCGGATGATGGAAGCGGTAGGTCTCGGCAATCTGTTCGCCGATCCGCATGACGGGATTGAGCGAATATTTCGGGTCCTGCAGGATCAGGCCGATCCGCCGGCCCCTGATCGTCATCATCGTTTTTTCGGTCGCCTTGAGCAGATCCACGTCGCGAAAGCGCATCCGCTCGGCATTGACGATCGCGGTCGGTGGCAGCAGCTTCATGATCGCGCGGCCGACGGTCGACTTTCCCGAGCCGGATTCACCGACGATCCCGAGCTTTTCCTGTCCAAGCGAAAAGCTGACGCCGCGCACGGCCCGCACCTGTCCGCCGCCGAAGGCGATTTCGAGGTTCTGGATATCGATCAAGTCCGTCATTCTGAACCTCGGGGATCGAGAACATCGCGAAGCGCATCGCCGACGAGGTTGAAGGCGAGGCTGACGAGTGCGATGGCAATGCCGGGTGCTGCGATGACCCAGGGGCTGTCGAGCATGAATTCACGTCCGCTGGCGGCCATCGAACCCCATTCCGGCCACGGTGGCTGCGCGCCAAGGCCGAGGAAACCGAGGCCGGCGGCAGTGATGATGATGCCGGCCATGTTGAGGGTGACGCGGACGATCACCGAGGGAATGCACATCGGCAGGATGTGGCGCGTGATGATCGCGATTGATGTCGCGCCCTGCAGGCGTACGGCGGCGATATAGTCCGCCTTGCGCAGGCTGAGCGTCTCGGCGCGGGCAAGACGCGCGATCGGCGGCCAGGCCGTCAATGAAATTGCGATGATCGCATTGGTGATGCCTGGACCGAGCGCTGCGGCAAAACCAAGCGCGAGGACGAGCCCGGGAAAGGAGAGGAAAATGTCGGTGACGCGCATCAGTACTTCATCGACGATGCCGCCGAAATAGCCTGAGACGGTGCCGATCAGCAGGCCGAGCGGTGCGACGATGACCGTGACGAGCATGATGATGTAGAGCGTGGTGCGGGCGCCATAGATCACCCGGGAAAAGACGTCGCGGCCAAAATTGTCGGTGCCGAGCCAATGGCTGGCGGATGGCGGCGCAAGCCGCCCGGCCATATCCTGAACGATCGGATCATAGCTCGTCAGCAGGGGGGCGGCCAGCGCCACGACGATCAGCACTACGATGATGGCTAGCCCGGCCAGTCCTAGCGGGTGCAGGCTGAATTTCCGCCAGCCCTGATGAATTTGCTGCGCCGATGACTGGAACCACCCTCGAGGCTCCGGTGCCAGCAGCCAGTTGCGAAGGCCGCCAGTGTTAACGCTGTCTGCGTGCTCAGAAGAGATCGTCATGGCGTCACCGTGTCCTCGGATCAAGAATGCGATAAAGGAAATCCGACAGGATGTTGATCGTCAGGAAGACGGCGCCAATCGTCAGGACGGAACCCATGACCACGTTCATGTCGTTCATCTGCAGCCCCCGGGTCAGGTACTGGCCGAGCCCCGGCCACCCGAAGACGGTCTCGATCAGCACCGCCCCCTCGAGCAGCCCGCCGAAGGTCAGCGCCATGATCGTCAAAAGCTGCACCCGGATGTTCTTGAATGCATGGCGCCAGACCACCTTGCGGGTGCCGAGCCCCTTTGCCCGCGCCGTGATGATGTATTCCTGGCTCAGTTGCTCCAGCATGAAGCTTCGCGACATACGGCTGATATAGGCGACGGAATAATAGCCGAGGATCGCTGCCGGCAGGATGATGTGGCCAAGGGCGTTGTGAAACACGTCCCATTGCTGCTCTATCGCCGCGTCGATCAGAAGAAAGCCGGTCACCGGCGTGACGAGACCCTCGTAGAAGACATCGATCCGGCCCGATGCGCCGACGAGCTTGAGCTTTGCATAGAAGATGAAGAGCGCCATCAACCCGGTCCAGAAGATCGGGATGGAATGGCCGGCAAGGGCGATGATGCGGGCAACGTGATCGATGATCGTTCCGCGCCTGACGGCAGCCGTGATCCCAAGCGGAACGCCGATGATCGCCCCGATGATCATGGCGATGACCGCCAATTCGATGGTGGCGGGAAAAATCGTCAGGAGATCGGTGAGGATCGGCTGGCCGGTCGTCGCCGATGTGCCGAGATCGCCTGTCGCAATCTTCCCGACATAGGCGAGGAACTGCATCCAGACAGGTTGCCCGAGCCCCAGCTCATTATAGACG
>NZ_JBFUAY010000203.1:0-7810 GCF_056406015.1 Rhizobium sp. P1_E1
CGTGGCCAGATCCTGGCGAAGCCCGGCTCTGTCAAGCCGCACAAGAAGTTCATGGCAGAAGCCTACATCCTGACGAAGGAAGAGGGTGGCCGTCATACGCCGTTCTTCACCAACTACCGTCCGCAGTTCTACTTCCGCACGACCGACGTGACGGGCATTGTGACGCTGCCGGAAGGCACGGAGATGGTGATGCCAGGCGACAACGTCACGGTCGCCGTCGAGCTGATCGTTCCGATCGCGATGGAAGAAAAGCTGCGCTTCGCGATCCGCGAAGGCGGCCGCACCGTCGGCGCCGGCATCGTCGCGTCGATCGTCGAATAACTTTCGAGTTATCCGCAATTATGAAGACCCCGCTGGAAACAGCGGGGTTTTTCATTTTCATGGCTTCCTGTAGGCTTAACAGGTGTTGTAAAAATATCGTTAAGTTGGCCTGTCACAGTATTTTGTTCATCTCACGTTCAGAAACCGGTTTGTGATTGGACCATTGTAGTCCAGACTCCTTCTTGCAAAGAGGAGAGCCCGGATGATTCCAAAGGCCACATTCGCTGCGACGATATTCGCGATGTATGTTTTCACGATGTTTTTCATCGCTGCAATTCCGCAAGAGGTTGTTCAGTCTGCCGTAGTGCAGATTGGCGAGGTAAGTGTCGTCAAGTGACGACCTTTGCCGAGCATCGCAGGGTTCTGCGATGATCGGAAATGATCGGCCAGGTGCTCCCGGATAGGATGCTCCTGGCGACGCGGGGGTGAACCCTTGCAGGACGCTCGCTTGCTCTTCGCGCGGAAGCGTCTATCTATGCCTCCGATTTCATGACGCGGAGGATTTTCCATGAAAAGACGTATTCTGTTCACTGGCGGTTCGGGCAAGGCAGGTCGCCATGCTGTGCCATGGCTCGTCAATGCCGGTTACGAGGTTCACAACCTCGATCTTGTGCCGCTGGATAGCCCCGGCGTCACCAATCTCATCGCCGACATCACCGATAGCGGTCAGGTGTTCAACGCGCTCTCGATGCATCGCGATTTTCCCGATCTCGACGCGGGCAGGGGCGTGCAGCCCTTCGACGCCGTCGTGCATTTCGCCGCCATCCCGCGCATCCTGATCAAGCCCGATAACGAAACCTTCAGGATCAACACGATGGGCACCTATAATGTCATCGAGGCGGCGGTGRAGCTCGGCATCAGGAAGATCATCGTCGCATCGAGCGAGACGACCTACGGCGTCTGCTTCGCCGAAGGCCACCGCGATTTCCACCAGTTCCCGCTGGAGGAGGACTACGACGTCAATCCGATGGATTCCTACGGCCTTTCGAAGGTGGTCAACGAAAAGACGGCGCGCGCCTTTGCCGAACGTTCGGGCTTCGACATCTATGCGCTGCGCATCGGCAACGTCATCGAGCCTGACGACTACGAGAAGTTCCCGACCTATTTCGCCAATCCCGAGATGCGCAAGCGCATCGCCTGGA
Organism: Rhizobium sp. P1_E1; assembly: GCF_056406015.1. Classification (NCBI taxonomy): domain Bacteria; kingdom Pseudomonadati; phylum Pseudomonadota; class Alphaproteobacteria; order Hyphomicrobiales; family Rhizobiaceae; genus Rhizobium; species Rhizobium sp. P1_E1. Next base: position 1,464 of record NZ_JBFUAY010000203.1, read on the forward strand.
GCTATATCGACGCCCGCGACCTCGGACAGATCTGCCATCTCTGCATCGAGAAGGACGGCCTCGGCTATCAGGTCTTCAATGCCGTCAATGACACCGTCTCGGCCAATACGCCATCGAAGGAGCTTGCGAAGCGATTCTTTCCGAACGTGCCTTTCACTCGCGAGATCGGCGAATATGAGAGCCTGCTCTCCAACCGCAAGATCCGCGAGGTGCTGGGCTTCAGGGAAGAGCACGATTGGCGGAAATATGTGAAGGTCTGAACGGATCTGGTCACGCGATTGAAAAGCCGATCGTTCGCATATCAGGAGAATGGCTTTGAAAATCGAAAATCGTGCTTGCCAATCCCGTGTCGTCGTCTTAAAGGGAGCGCCATGCTTTTCAGCAGCGATTTGCGGGCCTTGGCTCAGGCGCTGAATGATCGGTATGAAGGGGTATAGCTCAGTTGGTAGAGCGGCGGTCTCCAAAACCGCAGGTCGTAGGTTCGAGCCCTACTGCCCCTGCCATTTTCCTTGATGCGGGACAGCGCGGATATGCTCGCGGCATTTCCGGCCGAGGATTGATTGGTGGTAAGTAATTTCGTTAAACTTCGGTTTCCCTCTTGTGTATTCGGAAATCGGTGTTTATTTAGGGTTCAACAGACACGCGGTGCGTGGGGCTGATAGTTTCAGCTTTACGCGCCGTAATTGCGTGGGCAGTCGATGGCATCCAAATCCAATCCGTTTGCGTTTCTGCAGCAGGTTCGCTCCGAGACGTCCAAAGTTACATGGCCATCGCGCCGCGAGACCATGATCTCGACGGTCATGGTGCTGGTGATGGTGGTTTTCGCCGCGCTGTTTTTCTTTGCCGCTGACCAGCTGATCGGCTGGGCTCTGAGCTTCGTGCTGAATACCGGCAACTGATACGGGTGGAGATGAAAATGGCGGCACGTTGGTACATCGTCCACGCATATTCTAATTTTGAAAAGAAGGTGGCTGAAGATATCGAGAACAAGGCTCGCCAGAAGGGGCTTGAGCACCTGTTCGAGAAGATCCTTGTGCCGACCGAAAAGGTGGTGGAAGTGCGTCGCGGCCGCAAGGTCGATTCCGAGCGCAAGTTCTTCCCGGGCTATGTCATGGTTCGTGCCAATCTGACGGACGAAGCCTACCATCTGATCAAGAATACGCCGAAGGTCACAGGCTTCCTCGGCTCCGACAATAAGCCCGTTCCGATTCCGGACTACGAAGCCGAGCGCATTCTCGGTCAGGTCCAGGAAGGTGTCGAGCGGCCGAAGGCTTCCATTACCTTCGAGATCGGCGAGCAGGTCCGCGTTTCCGACGGCCCATTCGCGTCGTTCAATGGCACGGTTCAGGATGTGGACGAAGAGCGTTCGCGCCTGAAGGTGGAAGTGTCGATCTTCGGCCGCGCAACGCCGGTCGAGCTGGAATACGCTCAGGTCGAGAAGGTCTGATTGCAGAAACTGGAAGCTGGCCCTTGCGGCCTGTTTCCTGCGGACCTTGTCCGCACCCGCGTGGAAGGTGAGGGGGTCTTAGCCGGACCCTGATGATCCGCACCACGCAACCGCAGCCGCCGGAGAGATCCGGCATCACGGGCCGGGCGACCGGCCGTTCATGAAAGGCAGAGAGATATGGCTAAGAAAGTTGCAGGCCAGCTCAAGCTTCAGGTCAAGGCAGGATCGGCAAACCCGTCCCCSCCGATYGGYCCKGCGCTYGGTCAGCGTGGCMTKAACATCATGGAATTCTGCAAGGCRTTCAATGCCGCCACGCAGGAAATGGAAAAGGGTATGCCGATCCCGGTCGTCATTACCTATTACCAGGACAAGTCCTTCACCTTCGCGATGAAGCAGCCGCCGGTCAGCTACTGGCTGAAGAAGGAAGCGAAGATCACATCCGGTTCCAAGACGCCCGGCAAGGGCGCCAAGGCCGGCTCCCTCACCAAGGCTCAGATCAAGTCGATCGCAGAAGCCAAGATGAAGGATCTGAACGCAGCGGATATCGAAGGTGCAATGGCGATGATCGAGGGCTCTGCCCGCGCCATGGGCCTGGAAGTGGTGGGTTAAGATCATGGCTGGTAAGCGCACGCAGAAGATCAACGAAGGTGTTGATCCCACCAAGCTCTACGCTCTGACCCTGGCCATCGGCATGGTCAAGGAACGGGCTGTCGCCAAGTTCGACGAAACCATCGAAGTCTCGATGAACCTCGGCGTTGACCCGCGCCATGCGGACCAGATGGTTCGCGGCGTCGTCAACCTTCCGAACGGCACGGGCCGTACGGTTCGCGTTGCCGTCTTCGCTCGTGGCGCCAAGGCTGACGAAGCCAAGGCCGCCGGTGCCGATATCGTTGGCGCCGAAGAGCTTGTCGAAATCGTCCAGGGCGGCAAGATCGAATTCGATCGCTGCATCGCCACCCCCGATATGATGCCGCTCGTCGGCCGTCTCGGTAAGGTTCTCGGCCCCCGCGGCATGATGCCGAACCCGAAGGTCGGTACCGTCACCATGGACGTCGCCGGAGCTGTCAAGGCTTCCAAGGGCGGCGCTGTCGAGTTCCGCGTCGAGAAGGCTGGCATCGTCCATGCCGGCATCGGCAAGGCCTCTTTCGACGCCAAGGCTCTGGAAGAAAACATCCGCGCCTTTGCTGAGGCCGTCATCAAGGCGAAGCCGGCAGGCGCCAAGGGCAACTACGTCAAGCGCGTGGCGATTTCCTCGACCATGGGTCCGGGCGTCAAGATCGAGCCCGGCTCGGTCACCGGTGCGCCGGCTGCATAAGTTTACTGCCGGGCTTTAAATCCGGCGACTGAATTTCCGGCCTCGCAAGGGGCCGGAATATTCCGGAGAAATCCGGAATCCTGTCCGAGATTGCAGGTGGTTTTCCCTTAATCACTTAGCCTGCATGAGACGGGTAAGACCCGAATTGCATGAAGTTCGCTTCTAGGAACTCGGTTCGAGCCTTGGATGCCTTGTGCCTCTTTAGCCTTGATTGGCGCGAGAGCGCGGGGGGACAGGATCCTCAAGCGTCGCTTGGGATCTCGCATGATCCCAGGAGGCAAAAGGCAACCGGCGGGCCCGTTTTTGGTCCCGCCAACTGGAGATAGGCAGTGGAAAGAGCGGAAAAACGCGAATTCGTCACGGAACTGAACGAAGTCTTCAAGGCTTCGGGCTCAGTTGTCGTGGCCCACTATGCTGGTGCTACAGTCGCGCAGATGAACGATTTTCGTTCGAAGATGCGCGCAGCTGGCGGCACCGTCAAAGTCGCGAAGAACCGCCTGGCCAAGATCGCCCTTCAGGGTACGGAAGCGGAAGGGATGTCCAATCTCTTCAAGGGTCAGACGCTGATTGCATACAGCACCGATCCGATCACCGCTCCGAAAGTCGTCATGGATTTCGCCAAGACCAATGACAAGATCATTGTTCTGGGCGGCGCCATGGGAACAACCACGCTCAACGCCGATGCAGTCAAGTCGCTTGCGACCCTGCCTTCGCTCGATGAGTTGCGTGCGAAGCTGCTGGGCATGATCCAGACACCGGCTACCCGCATCGCTGGGGTTGTTGCAGCACCGGCAAGCCAGCTTGCCCGCGTGTTTGCGGCCTACGCCAAGAAGGACGAAGCCGCGTAAGGCGGTTTTTCGCTGTTTATAATCAACCGGTTCGAACCGAACAAAAGGAACTAGTAAAATGGCTGATCTCGCAAAGATCGTTGACGACCTCTCCTCGCTGACCGTTCTGGAAGCTGCAGAACTGTCGAAGCTTCTTGAAGAAAAGTGGGGCGTTTCCGCTGCTGCTCCGGTAGCTGTTGCTGCCGCTGCCGGCGGTGCTGGCGCTGCTGCTGTCGTTGAAGAAGAAAAGACCGAATTCGACGTCATCCTCGTCGAAGCTGGTGCCAACAAGATCAACGTCATCAAGGAAGTCCGCGCCATCACCGGTCTCGGCCTCAAGGAAGCCAAGGACCTCGTCGAAGCCGCTCCGAAGGCTGTCAAGGAAGGCGTCAACAAGGCTGAAGCCGCTGACATCAAGAAGAAGCTTGAAGACGCTGGCGCCAAGGCCGACGTCAAGTAATCTTAAACTGCTTTTGGGAGGCAGTATTTCTACTGCCTCCCATTTGCCGTTTTTCTGAACGAATTACCCAAAAGCCGCGTCGAAACGGCTTTTGGGTAATGGGTTCTTCAAAAGGATGGTCTCGCACCGAGGGCAGCACAGCAATCCGAGCTGAGCGTTTTCTGGAGTCGGACGAGATTGAACTACTCATTGATTGACGGGATCGACTGGCCATCGGTTCCCGTCCGTTGCAGGCCCGGGTGCAAGATTTTGAAGGAGCGACGATGGCTCAGACCCTTTCGTTCAATGGTCGCAGGCGCGTACGCAAGTTTTTTGGTAAGATCCCCGAAGTCGCAGAAATGCCGAACCTCATCGAGGTTCAGAAGGCGTCCTACGACCAGTTTCTAATGGTTGAAGAGCCGAAGGGCGGCCGACCCGACGAAGGTCTTCAGGCCGTTTTCAAGTCGGTTTTCCCGATCACCGATTTCTCCGGCGCATCGATGCTGGAATTCGTGTCCTACGAGTTCGAACCGCCGAAGTTCGACGTTGACGAATGCCGTCAGCGCGACCTCACCTATGCCGCGCCGCTGAAGGTGACGCTGCGCCTCATCGTGTTCGATATCGACGAGGATACCGGCGCGAAGTCGATCAAGGACATCAAGGAACAGTCCGTTTACATGGGCGACATGCCGCTCATGACCAACAACGGCACGTTCATCGTCAACGGCACCGAGCGCGTGATCGTTTCCCAGATGCACCGTTCGCCGGGCGTCTTCTTCGACCATGACAAGGGCAAGAGCCATTCTTCCGGCAAGCTGCTCTTTGCTGCGCGCGTCATCCCCTATCGCGGTTCCTGGCTCGATATCGAATTCGACGCCAAGGACATCGTCTACGCCCGTATCGACCGCCGCCGCAAGATCCCCGTGACGTCGCTGCTGATGGCGCTCGGCATGGACGGCGAGGAAATCCTCGACACCTTCTACACGAAGTCGCTCTACAAGCGCGACGGCGAAGGCTGGCGCATTCCCTTCAAGCCAGAAACGCTGAAGGGTGCCAAGGCGATCACCGAGATGGTCGACGCCGATACCGGCGAAGTCGTCGTGGAAGCCGGCAAGAAGCTGACCCCGCGCCTGCTGCGCCAGCTTTCCGACAAGGGCCTGAAGGCACTCAAGGCCGCCGACGACGATCTTTACGGCAATTACCTTGCCGGCGACATCGTCAACTACTCCACGGGTGAGATCTACCTCGAGGCCGGCGACGAAATCGACGAGAAGACGCTTGGCGTCATCCTGGCGAATGGTTTCGACGAGATCCCGGTTCTCGGCATCGATCACATCAATGTCGGCGCCTATATCCGCAACACGCTGACAGCTGACAAGAACGAGAACCGTCAGGACGCTCTGTTCGACATCTACCGCGTCATGCGTCCGGGTGAGCCGCCGACCATGGAATCGGCCGAAGCCATGTTCAACTCGCTGTTCTTCGATGCGGAGCGTTACGACCTCTCCGCCGTCGGCCGCGTCAAGATGAACATGCGCCTCGACCTGACCGTCGAAGACACCGTCCGCATCCTGCGCAAGGACGACATCCTGGCCGTGGTCCGGATGTTGGTCGAACTGCGCGATGGCAAGGGCGAGATCGACGACATCGACAACCTCGGCAACCGCCGCGTCCGTTCGGTCGGCGAGCTGATGGAAAACCAGTACCGTCTCGGCTTGCTGCGCATGGAGCGCGCGATCAAGGAACGCATGTCCTCGATCGAGATCGACACGGTCATGCCGCAGGACCTGATCAACGCCAAGCCGGCCGCCGCTGCCGTTCGCGAATTCTTCGGTTCCTCGCAGCTCTCGCAGTTCATGGACCAGGTCAACCCGCTCTCGGAAATCACCCACAAGCGCCGTCTTTCGGCTCTTGGCCCGGGCGGTCTGACCCGTGAGCGTGCCGGCTTCGAAGTCCGCGACGTGCATCCGACCCACTATGGCCGCATCTGCCCGATCGAAACGCCGGAAGGCCCGAACATCGGTCTGATCAACTCGCTTGCGACCTTTGCCCGCGTCAACAAGTACGGCTTCATCGAAAGCCCGTACCGCCGCATCGTCGACGGCAAGGTGACGAACGACGTGCTCTACCTCTCCGCCATGGAAGAGGCGAAGTACTACGTCGCCCAGGCCAACGCCGAGATGAACGCTGACGGTTCCTTCGTCGATGAATTCGTCGTCTGCCGTCATGCCGGTGAAGTTATGCTCGCCCCGCGCGACAGCATGAACCTGATGGACGTCTCGCCGAAGCAGGTCGTTTCGGTCGCGGCAGCGCTCATCC
>NZ_JBFUAY010000204.1:0-7809 GCF_056406015.1 Rhizobium sp. P1_E1
GGGATCAGCCGGTACGATGGACGCTGCGCCTGGGCAAAACGATCCCTCACCGGAAGACGATGTCCGTATCTTCGTAAGGCGTGAAGGCTTCGTCGAGCATATTTGGCTGCATGTAGAGACCACCGCGCGCGCCATCGAGAAACCGGCGGACGGTCATCAACCCGTCCTGGGTCCCGTTGGTCGCGACATCAAGCGGCGGATGCCCGCTGAAAACGAGCGCCTGATGAGGTGTGCGCAGCCAGGCGACGCCGGCGCGTTCATCCGAAAAAAGCACGCCGAGTGCCTGATGGATGCCGAGCACGGCCGAGATGCGGGTCAGCGTATCGACATCGAGCGTGAAAGCGCCGTGCTCGCGCGCCTGTTTGGCCCAATTGTGGTAGGTCGACCTAGAGGGATAACCGAGCACGAGCAGACGCTGCTCTTCCGTCAGCCCCCAGAGATCGGCGATCGCCAGAAAAGTTCGCAAGGCCGGGGCGCTCAGCCTCTTGCGGTTTGCCGGAGCAAACCGCTCGGTTTCCAGCCGCTGTGGCCGCTGGCCTTCTCGTTGCTCCCGTCGCGCATGCTGCATGAAGGCCTCCTGTCTTGAATTAGACATAGTCCAAATCTAGGCATACATCAAGCGAATTTAAAGAGGTGGGTTCAGCCGACCGCCGGTTTGGGCGTCACCATAGTCCAGGCAGCAGCCGGTAGCGGACCTTGCGGCGGTATTCGGCGTAACCCGGCAGGTCTCTTGTCAGATGCTTTTCCTCGTCCAGCAGACGCGCAGCAATTCCGGCAAAGGCAGGGACGAAGTTCACCGTCGCTTCCGTCGCCCGGCTGCGAGATCCTTCTTCTGATTCTCCATCGGCCAAACTCCGTTACCTCAGGAAACCTCGCCTGCCGCCTCGCGGATCGTCTGCATCAGGATCGATTGCGGCAGCGACGGCACGGCATCGGCGCGCATCGTCAACCCGACCGGCCCCTTGGTCTCGCCAGTATCGATCGGCAGAAGCGCCAGCCGCCCGTCGGCGACATCGTTGGCCACCACGCCGTTGGAAATGATCCAGATCGCATCGCTTGCCCTGAGGAAAGCGCGGCCGAAGGAATCCGACACCGTCTCGATCTGGTTCGGCAGGCTGGAGACGCCGTTGACGATGAGGAAATTTTCGACCACCGGCCGGATGATCGACCCCCGCGTCGGCATCAGTACCGTATAGTTGCCGAAGCCTGAAAACAGCGATTGCCGGCCGTCGAGCAGCGGATGGCCGGCGCGCACGGCAAACACCACCTGCTCGGAATAAAGATGTTCGAAGGAAAAGCCCGCCATCTTCTCGGCGCCTGCCAGACGTCCGACGACGATATCGAGATCGCCGACGCGAAGCTGTTCCAGCAGTACCGCGTTCTCACCGGTGACGATCTTCACCCGGCTCCAGGTCTTCTCCTTGAGGAAGAGTTCCATCGCCCGCGGCATGATGCGCGATGACACCGTCGGCAGTGCGCCGATACGGATCGGCGGCGCATCGGCGAACTGCTCCTGCGAGACGGAATCGAGACCCTGGCGCAGCGCGGTCAGCGCAGCGCCAGCGTGCCGCAGGAAGACCTCGCCGTAGCGGGTGATCTTGATGCCGCGGCCATCGCGCTCGAAAACATCGACACCCAGCACCTGTTCCAGTTCGCGGATCGTCTTGGTGACCGCCGGCTGGCTGACATGCAGCAATTCGGCGGCCTTCATCACGCTCTTCTGCCGCGCCACCTCGACAAAGGTTTGCAGATGGCGGAACTTGACCCGGCTGTCGATCATCGCTCGCATAACTCCAGGGTTATCGAAACTCCGATAAATATCATTTTACTTAACCGGATCAACCAGTCAATTTCACTATTCAGGAGGAGAGTGACGTGCAATTCGCCCGCATAAACGACGTGACGATCCATTATCAGATCATTGGTGCCCCTGCCGACAGGCCAGTGATCGTCTTTACCAATTCGCTCGGGACGGATTTCCGCATCTGGCGCGACGTCGTGGTGCGGCTTGCCGGTGAATTTGCCATCGTGCTTTACGACAAGCGCGGCCACGGCCTTTCCGATGTCGGCCAGCTCCCCTCATCGATCGAGGATCATGCGACGGATCTCGCCGGCCTTCTCGATCTGCTGTCGGTCAAGGATGCCGTCATCTGCGGCCTCTCCGTCGGCGGCCTCATCGCCCAGTCGCTCTATCACCGCCGTCCGGACCTGGTCGGTGCGCTGATCCTTTGCGACACCGCCCACAAGATCGGCACTTCAGAGAGCTGGAACGCCCGCATCGCCGCCGTCGAGAAAAACGGTATCGGCAGCATTGTCGACGCCATCATGGAACGCTGGTTCACACCCGCCTTCCGCCGGCCCGAGAACACCGCCTATGCCGGCTATTGCAACATGCTGACGCGCCAGCCCGTCGAGGGTTATGTCGCCGCTTGCGCCGCGATCCGCGATGCCGATTTTACCGAAATCGCAAAGACGATCACTGTCCCAACGATCTGCATCGTTGGCGAACAGGATGGCTCGACGCCGCCCGATCTCGTGCTTTCGACCGCGAAGCTGATATCAGCCGCTCGCTACGAAGTGATCCGCGATTGCGCGCACATTCCCTGCGTCGAGCAGCCGGAAGCGCTGACGGCGATCATCCGCGCCTTCCTCACATCCATTCCGCCTGGAGAAGTCAGCCCATGAATGAGACCGCGTCCTCCTCCGAGCGCTATCGCCAGGGCATGGCGACCCGCCGCGCCGTGCTTGGCGACGCCCATGTCGACCGCGCCGCCGCCACATCGACGGAGTTCGACCGCCCCTTCCAGGAACTGATCACCGAAGCTGCCTGGGGCCATGTCTGGTCGCGCCCGGCGCTGACGAAGCGCGAGCGCTCGATCATCACCATCGCTCTGCTCGCGGCCCTCGGCCAGGACGACGAGGTCGCCATGCATGTGCGCGCCACCGCCAATACGGGGGCAACCCGCGAGGATATTTGCGAGGCGCTGCTGCATGTTGCAATCTATGCCGGCGTTCCCGCCGCCAACCACGCGATCAAGATCGCAAAGCAGGCTTTTGAACAGATGGACGCCGAAAAGGCGGCCTGAGGGAGAAAAATGTCCGAACGACCGAACCGCAAGCCCGAGACCGGCGGCTTCTTCGCCCGCGACCGCGCCTGGCATGCGCCAGCGCTGACCCCCGGCTACAAGACCTCCGTGCTGCGCGCGCCGCAGCGCGCGCTGCTCTCTCTCGACGGCACGATTTCCGAAACCACCGGTCCGGTCTTCGGCCATTCGATGATCGGCGAACTCGACAACGACCTGATCCTGAACTACGCGCAGCCCGGCGAGAGCGCCATCGGCGAACGCATCATCGTCCATGGCCGCGTGCTCGACGAGCGCGCCAGGCCGGTTGCAGGCGCCTTGGTCGAGTTCTGGCAGGCCAATGCCGGCGGCCGCTATCGCCATAAGAAGGAAACCTATCTGGCAGCGATCGACCCGAATTTCGGCGGCTGCGGCCGCGCCATCACCGACGAGGACGGCCGCTACCATTTCCGCACCATCCGTCCCGGCGCCTATCCCTGGCCGAACGGCATCAACGACTGGCGTCCCGCCCATATCCATTTTTCGATCTTCGGGCATGGCTTTGCCCAACGCTTGATCACCCAGATGTATTTCGAAGGCGATCCGATGATCTGGAAATGTCCGATCGTCGGCACGATCCCCGACAAGGCGGCGATCGAGCAACTGATCGCGCCGCTCGACTGGGGCAACACCATTCCAATGGATTCACGTGCCTATAAATTCGATATCGTGCTGCGCGGCCGTCGCTCGACGATGTTCGAAAACAGACTGGAGGGCAACTGACCATGCAGCAGCTGGGCTACCTCAAGGAAACCCCGTCGCAGACGGCCGGTCCCTATGTCCATATCGGCCTGACGCCGAATTTCTGCGACATAACGGGCGTCTACGACACCGATCTCGGCATCGAGATGGTCAACGACAAGACGCTCGGCGAGCGTATCACCGTCACCGGCCGGATCTTCGACGGCGCCGGGGCGCTGGTGCGCGATGYGGTCATCGAGATCTGGCAGGCCGACAGCGCCGGCCTCTACAACAGCCCGTCGGAAATGCGCGGCGCCGCCGACCCCAATTTCACCGGCTGGGGCCGCTGCCCGACCCGCGCTGAGGACGGCGTCTACAGCTTCGAGACCGTCAAGCCCGGCCGCGTTCCCTTCAAGGACGGTCGCAAAATGGCCCCGCACATCACCTTCTGGATCGTCGCCCGCGGCATCAATATCGRCCTGCACACGCGCATGTATTTCCCGGAGGAGACGGAGGCCAACGCCGCCGATCCGCTGCTTTCCCGCATCGAACATCGCGAGCGCGTCGCAACAATGATCGCCACGCGCGACGGCGCGACCTGTCATTTCGACATCTATCTGCAGGGTCCGAAGGAAACGGTGTTTCTGGATATCTGAGGGCCAGCCGCGCAAGTCGCTTGTTCACAGGGCTCTGTGTAGGTAGCGTCCCCCTCACCCTACCCTCTCCCCGAGGGGAGAGGTGGCGGCAGCCGGATGAGGGGGCCGCCACCACAAACCGAGACGCTCATGACCGCATCGCCCTTCGACCACCCCTTCCTCTCCGGCCTGCTCGGCGACGATGAAATCGCGCCCTATTTCTCCGCCGCGGCGGATATCCGAGCCATGCTCTCCTTCGAGGCCGCGCTCGCCAAGGCGGAAGCCGCTCATGGCCTGATCCCTGCCGAAGCGGCAAGGCGTATCACTGACACCTGCGCTGCCTTCTCAGCCGATGTGCCCAGTCTTCGATCGGCGACGGCAAGGGACGGTGTCGTCGTTCCCGACCTCATCAAGCAGCTGCGCGCTGATGTCGGCGAGGAGGCGGCAAAAAGCCTGCATCTCGGCGCGACCAGCCAGGATGTCATCGATACCAGCCTGATGATCCGCCTGAAGGCCGTCGTCTTCCTGTTTGCCGGCCGGCTTTCCACTATTGCCGCAGGACTCGATGCGCTCGACCGCCAGTTCGGCCGGAACCAGCTGATGGGCCACACCCGCATGCAGGCGGCGATCCCGATCACCGTCGCCGATCGCCTCAATGCGTGGCGCGCACCGTTGACGACCTATCGCGACCGCCTGACCGAGCAGAGCTTTCCCGTCCAGTTCGGTGGTGCGGCCGGCACACTGGACAAGCTCGGATCGCACGCCGCCGCAATCCGCGCTTCGCTGGCCCAGGAACTCGGCCTCACGGACGCACACCAATGGCAGAGCGGGCGTCTGCCGATCGCTGATATTGCCGGCCTGTTCGCGTCGATATCGGGCAGTCTCGGCAAGATGGGGCAGGATATCGCGCTGCTTGCCCAGGCCGGTGATGAGATCGAAATTTCAGGCGGCGGCACCTCGTCGGCGATGGCGCACAAGCAGAACCCCGTTTCCGCCGAAGTCCTGGTTTCGCTCGCCCGCTTCAACGCCACTGTTCTATCGGGCATCCACCAGTCCCTCGTCCACGAACAGGAACGCTCCGGTGCGGCCTGGACGCTCGAATGGCTGCTCCTGCCGCAAATGACGATGGCAACCGCCGCCAGCCTGCGGCTCGCCGGGGAGCTTGCAGGAAATATCAAGAGGCTTGGAAGGGCCTGATCCAGCACCTTTGCATGTAGTGCCGGAAACCGGTTATGCAGAGTGCAACGAAATCAGGAGCAGCCTTGTGACCTTTCCCCTCTTCGACCTCTCCGGCCGCCTCGCCCTCGTCACCGGCTCCAGTCAAGGCATCGGCCGCGCATTGGCGGTCGGGCTTGCCGAGCATGGCGCCTCGATCATCATCAACGGCCGCAACGCGCAGAAGGCGGAAGCCGCCGCCGAGGATATCCGTCGCAGCCATCGCCATGCCGTCAGCGCCGCCTTCGACGTCACCGATGCAGAGGCCAGCCGCACCGCCATCACCTATATCGAGGCGGAGATCGGCCCGATCGACATCCTCGTCAACAATGCCGGCATGCAGTTCCGCACGCCGCTGGAGAACTTCCCCGTCGACAAATGGGACGAGATCTTCAAGACCAACGTCTCCAGCCTGTTCTATGTCAGCCAGCCGGTCGCCCAGGCAATGATCTCACGCGGCCGCGGCAAGATCATCAACATCGCCTCCGTCCAGGCCGAACTCGCCCGTCCCGGCATCGCGCCCTATACCGCCACCAAGGGCGCGGTGAAGAACCTCACGCGCGGCATGGCGACCGACTGGGCGAAATACGGCCTGCAGATCAATGCGATCGCGCCCGGCTATTTCCGCACGCCGCTCAACCAGGCGCTGGTCGATGATCCCAAGTTTTCCGGCTGGCTGGAAAACCGCACACCTGCCGGCCGCTGGGGCGAGGTCAAGGAGCTTGTCGGCGCTGCCGTCTTCCTGGCCTCGGATGCCTCCTCCTTCGTCAACGGCCACATGCTGACCGTCGATGGCGGCATCACCGCCTCGCTCTAGAACAGGATGTCGTCCGAAAACCGCTCACACTTTTCGGCATCATCCGAGTTTGGCGATGGCACGCAGGTTGTCGGCCGTCGTTGTCGGGAATTCGAAGAATTCGAGATAGGCTGGGATCTGTTCGAACAACATGTCGGTCCCAACCTGAAATGCACAGCCGCGCGCCCTCACGGCCTCGAGAAAAGGGGTTATCTCCTTCGTCATCACGACTTCGCCGACGAAGGTCGATGGGGAGATGCGGTCGATATCGATTGGCAGCGGGTCACCCCGTCGCATTCCGAGAGGCGTCGCGTTGACGACAATGTCGAAACCTGTCGGATCGGCGGAGCCGACCGTCACTTCAAGATGCGGATAGTATTTCTTCAGCCTGTCCAGCAGCGCGGTCGCGGTCGTCTCGTTGGCGTCGAAGATCGCAAGACGGGCGACGCCCGCCTGTGCCAACGACGCCGCGATCGCCGAGCCGACGCCGCCGGCACCGGCGATGAGCGCACGGGCTCCTTCAACCTTTTTGCCCTTGCGCAACACGCCTCGAACGAAGCCCTCGCCATCGAACATGTCACCGATCAGCCTGCCGTCCGAACCGAGACGCACTGCATTGCACGAGCCGGCGACTTTTGCGTTGGTCGAGGTTTCGTCGAGCAGCGCCATGGTCGAAATCTTGTGCGGCATCGTGATCAGAGCGCCGTGGATATTGGATAGCCGGAACAGAAGCTTCAGAAACGCTGGATAGTCCTCCGGCCTGCAGCCCATCGGCACGACGACGGCATCAATTCCCTTGTTCTGAAAGTAAGGATTATAGATCAGCGGGGCCTTGAAGGACTCCGTCGGATAGCCGAGGTGAGCGATGAGTTTGGTCGTCCCGGTGATCATGTGGTCAGACTTTCTGGGGATCGGAAGAGGCGCTGGCCTTGGCGAGGTGGATCATCTGCCCCGAGCGCGCCGATCTCTTGATCGCTTCGACGACCCTGAGAGTAGCAAGGCCCTCCCGGCCACTCACTAGAGGCGTGGCATCACCACGGATAACGTCGCAAAAATGTCTGAGCTGAACGCAAAGGGGATCGGCTGCTGCGTAGGGCACCCGCTCCTGGGCAAGCTGCTCCAGCCAATCGGGCCTCGAAGGGCTCGTCCACAGTGTCAGATCAGGAATTCCGAGCGAGCCCTTGGTGCCGCCGATCTGGTAGCAGAATTGATCGTAACGGGGAAAAGCAGGGTTCTCCCCGGTGGTTATCTCCCAGCTCCAGGGCGCCGCCACGGCATCACTGCCGTTGAGAGTGGCAAGCACCCCGCTTTCGAAACGCAGCGTCACGACAGCCGTATCCTCGACAGCATGGTTCCGCAC
>NZ_JBFUAY010000205.1:0-7603 GCF_056406015.1 Rhizobium sp. P1_E1
CCGCCTATGTCGCGAGAAATAGCGCCGTTTACGGCGTCAATATTCCGGGCGAGATCGCCATCGACATGAAGGTGGTCAGGGCCCGTGCCGAAACCGTGACCATGAATGCCCGCAACGGTCTGATCGGCTGGTTCGCCGGCATGGACGGCATGACCGTGATCTACGGCCATGCCCGTTTCGAGGACCCGAAGACCGTCAGCGTCAACGGCGAGACGCTGACCGCACCGCGCATCTTCCTCAATGTCGGTGCGCGGCCGGTCATCCCTGACCTGCCCGGGATCAACGATATCGACTATCTCACCAGCACCTCGATCATCCATCTCGACACGCTGCCACGGCATCTGGCCGTGATCGGCGGCAGTTATATCGGGCTGGAATTCGCACAGATGTATCGCCGCTTCGGCGCCGAAGTCAGCGTCATCGAGCATGGCCCAAAGCTCGCGTCGCGCGAGGACGAGGATATATCCGATGCGATCGCCGATGTCCTGCGCTCGGAGGGCATCGACATTCATACCGGCGTCAGCGACATCGCCTTCGCCAGGAGCAGCGATGGAATAACGGTCGCCACCGATTCAGCGAGGATCGATGCGAGCCATGTGCTGATCGCCACCGGCCGCAAGCCGAACACAGACGATCTCGGCCTCGATGCCGCCGGCGTCATCACCGACAAGCACGGCTATATCACTGTCGACGACACACTTGCCACCAATGTCGAGGGCATCTGGGCGCTCGGCGATTGCAACGGCCACGGCGCCTTCACCCACACCTCCTATAATGATTTTGAGATCGCCGCCGCCAACCTGCTCGACGGCGCCGATCGCAAGCTCTCGAGCCGCATCCTGGCCTATGCGCTTTATATCGACCCGCCGCTCGGCCGTGTCGGCATGACGGAGAAGCAGGCGCGCGCCTCGGGACGCAAGATCATGATCTCGACCCGGCCGATGAGCCGCGTCGGCCGCGCCAACGAGCGCGGCGAGACCAAGGGCTTCATGAAGGTGATCGCCGACGCCGAGACCAAAAAAATTCTCGGCGCAGCGATCCTGGGCATCGAAGGTGACGAGGTGATCCACGGCATCATAGACGCGATGAATGCAGGAACGACCTATCCCGCATTGCAATGGTCGGTGCCGATCCATCCGACGGTGTCGGAGCTGATCCCGACGGTGCTTGGGGATTTGAAGCCGGTTTAGCTATCGAAACCCCGGGCCGAGGACAGCTGAGTGTCTATCGAACTGCTGATCGAGCACTACGGCCTATTGGCGATATTTCTGGGTGCAGCCTTCGAAGGCGAAACAGCCGCCTTCCTTGGCGGCGTGATTTCCCACCGCGGGCTGCTGACCTATTGGTCGGCGTCACTTGCGGCAACGGCAGGATCCTTCGCCGGCGATCAGTTCTGGTTCTTCGCCGGCCGTTATGCGGCTCGATGGGGTCTCGTTCGCCGGCTGATGGAAAGACCGGCGCTGGCGCGCGCAACCCGGCTTCTGGAGAGATATCCCACCGGCTTCATCCTTGCGTTTCGTTTTCTGGTGGGGTTGCGGACAATCAGCCCGATCGTCATCGGGACAACACGCATAGCGACCGGAAAATTCATCATCCTGAATGGGGTGGCCGCGCTGGTGTGGGGGCAGCTTTTCACGGCGCTCGGTTACGTGTTCGGGCATGGCATCCAACAGACATTGGGCCACCTCCCGCTTCATCGCCATCTGCTGATCGCAGTCGGAGCCGCGGCTGTCGTTGCAGGCGCGGCTCTTGCCTTTCGCAAGATGAAACTGAGCGCCAGGCACTCATAGAAGCGCTGTAGCGCCCTATTCCATCACGATCTGCAGCTTCACGTCGCTGGGCCGCGCCTCGACGGCGCGATCAAACGCCTTGATCGAATCTTCGAATGTGAAGGTCTCTGATATCAGTGGCTTCAGGTCGACGCGACCCGAGCCGAGCAGCGCGATCGACCGCTCATACTGGTGCGCGTAGCGGAACACCGTCTCGATGCGGATTTCCTTGGTAGATGCCGTCGAGACGTCGAAGCCGATCGGGTTGACCGGTAGGCCGACGACGACAATGACGCCACCCGGGCGCGGCAGCGCCATGATCGTCTCCCAGGCCTTCGGCGAACCGGAGCATTCGAAGACGACATCGGCGCCCCAGCCGTCGGTCAGCCGGCCGACCTCTTCGACCAGGTTCTTCTCGCGAATATTGACCGGAATGACACCCTGGTACTGCGCGGCGATATCGAGCTTCGGCTGGGCGAGATCGGCGACGATCGCGCGGGCGCAGCCGCCGGCAAGGGCCGCGATCGCCACCATCGTGCCGATCGGCCCGGCGCCGAGGACGACGGCAGTATCACCAGGCGTAATCTTCGCCTTGGCGGCCGCCTGCATGCCGACGGCGAAGGGCTCGACCATGGCGCCTTCGGCAAAGCTGACATTGTCGGGTAGCTTGAAGGTGTAATTGGCGGGATGCACGACCTCCGGCGTCAGCACACCGTGGATCGGCGGGGTCGCCCAGAAGGTCACGGCCGGGTCGATATTGTACAGGCCAAGCCGGCTTGCCTTGGAATTCGGATCGGGGATGCCGGGCTCCATGCAGACGCGGTCGCCGACTTTCAGATGCGTGACGCCAGCGCCAACCTCGACCACCGTGCCCGCCGCCTCATGGCCGAGCACCATCGGCGCGTTGACGACGAAGGGGCCGATCTTGCCATGGGTGTAATAATGCACGTCCGAACCGCAGACGCCGACGGTGTGGATCCTGATCTTCACCTCGCCGGGGCGAGTTTCAAGCGGCAGATCGATATCGCGAAGCGCAAGCTCATGCTGGCGCTCGAGGACAAGCGCGCGGACTTTGGTCATGTCGGTTTCCTTCCCTAATGGCTTGCCCATGACTCCATCGGGCAGCGTCGAAGGCGACTATAAGGCCCGAAGCCCTCCCAATTCAACCAGATTGCGAAGGCTTTTGCTCAACAAATGAAAAAATGCTCACTCGGACTTGCCGAGGCTCAGTACCGGCTGCGGCCCGTCGGGAAACTGCGCCAGCCTGGTCCGATGGCGAGCGGCCTCGGAAGGGCATTTATAAGATTTTTATATAGATGGCCTGTCGTCCGTCTCGAACCTTTATGCGCTTCGGCTCCATATTGATGTCCGAGAGATCGAAAAGATCATCTCCACGCCAGAAAGCATGAAAGGCGGCCTCCCAGCGCCCTTTGTCTTGTCTGACTCCAAGAAGAACAACAGGAGTCACGATCATGATGGATATCATTCTACTCGGCACCGCGATCATATTCTTCGCGCTGTGCTTTGCCTACACCCGAGCCTGCGACAGGCTTTGACAGGAGAAGCGACGATGACCCTCGATTATGTCTTGAGCGGTGCCGTAACCGTGTTTCTCACCGTTTACCTCACCTACGCTCTCCTTCGCCCAGAACGCTTTTAAAGAGAACTGGCGCTTCTGAGGTCGCGCATGCGCGCCCAGAAGCAGCCGGGTATTGAAAGTTTACCTCCATGACCCTCAACGGATGGCTTCAGATCCTGCTTTACTGCGGGATCGTCCTCGTGCTCGTCAAACCGCTCGGCGGCTATATGACGCGTGTCTTCAGCGGCGAGCGCACTTTCCTGTCACCGGTCCTCGTTCCGATCGAACGGGGACTTTACCGCATTGCCGGCACCAGCGAACGCGAGGAACAGCATTGGACCTCCTATGCCTTCGCCATGCTGATGTTCAACCTGCTCGGCGTCATCGTGCTTTACGCGCTGCAGCGCCTGCAGGCCGGTCTTCCCTATAATCCGGCCGGCATGGCAGCCATCCCGCCGGAGCTTTCCTTCAACACGGCCGTCAGCTTCGTCAGCAACACCAACTGGCAGAACTACGGCGGCGAAAGCACGATGTCGTATCTGACGCAGATGGCCGGCTTCACCGTCCAGAACTTCGTCTCGGCGGCGACCGGCATTGCCATCGCGCTCGCCTTCATCCGCGCCTTCTCGCGCGCCTCGGGCAAGGCGATCGGCAATTTCTGGGTCGATATGACGAGGGCCACTTTCTATGTGCTCTTGCCGATCTGCATCGTCCTGACGCTGGTCTTTGTCTATCTCGGCGTGCCGCAGACGCTCGGCTACTACGTCAATGCGACGACGCTCGAAGGCGCACAGCAGACGATCGCCGTCGGCCCCGTCGCCTCGCAGCTGGCCATCAAGATGCTTGGCACCAACGGCGGCGGCTTCTTCAACGCCAACTCCGCCCATCCGTTCGAAAACCCCGATGCGATCTCCAACCTCATCCAGATGGTGTCGATCTTCGCGATCGGCGCGGCACTGACCAACGTCTTCGGCCGCATGGTCGGCAATCAGCGCCAGGGCTGGGCGATCCTCGCCACGATGGGCGTCCTGTTCGTCGCCGGCGTCATCGTCACCTATTGGGCGGAAGCCGCCGGCAATCCGCTGATGCATGCCTTCGGTCTTGGCGGCGGCAACATGGAAGGCAAGGAAGTCCGCTTCGGCGTCGCCCTATCCTCGCTCTTTGCGGTCATCACCACGGCGGCCTCCTGCGGCGCGGTCAATGCCATGCATGGCAGCTTCACGGCACTCGGTGGCCTCGTTCCGCTGATCAACATGCAGCTCGGCGAAGTCATTGTCGGCGGTGTCGGCGCTGGCTTTTACGGCATCCTGCTCTTCATCATCGTCGCCGTCTTCGTCGCCGGCCTGATGGTCGGCCGCACGCCGGAATATCTCGGCAAGAAGATCGAGGCGAAGGAAATGAAGATGGCCGTTCTCGCCATTCTCTGCCTGCCGCTCGCCATGCTGGTCTTCACCGCAATTGCAAGCGTCCTTCCGAGTGCGGTTGCATCGGTCGGGACCGCCGGCCCGCACGGCTTCTCCGAAATCCTTTATGCCTATACATCAGCGGCAGCGAACAACGGCTCGGCTTTCGGCGGCCTGACGGGCAATACGCCCTGGTACAACATAACCCTTGGCCTCGGTATGCTGATGGGCCGCTTCCTGGTCATCATCCCGGCGCTTGCAATCGCCGGCTCGCTGATCGCCAAGAAGTCGGTTCCGGCCTCGGCGGGCACCTTCCCGACGGATGGTCCGCTCTTCGTCGGCCTGCTCGTCGGCACGATCCTGATCGTCGGCGGCCTGACCTTCTTCCCGGCGTTGGCCCTTGGCCCCGTCGTCGAGCACCTGGTCATGATCGCCGGCCAGACCTTTTGAGGTGATGCCATGATCCTCCGACACAGGCTTCGCAACGCCTACCACTCACGTCCTGGTGCGCCGGGACGTGGGAATGGCCCGAGACCCCAAGCCTCCGACATCATCCTGGTGATGATGGCAGGCCTCCTCGTCATCGCCGCCATATTCAAAATCTTACAGGGCTGACCGGCTTCCGGTTCGCCATCCTCGTTTCAAAGCTGGAGTCTCTTATGAGCCAGGCAAAATCCGCGAGCATCATGGATTCTCGCATCCTCATTCCGGCCGTGGGTGCCGCTTTCAAGAAGCTCAACCCCCGGGCACTCGCCAGAAACCCGGTCATGTTCGTCGTGGCCACGGTCTCGGTGCTGACCACCATCCTCTTCCTGCGCGATCTCGTGGCGGGCAACGGCAACCTCGGCTTCTCGTTCCAGATCAATCTTTGGCTCTGGTTCACCGTGCTGTTTGCCAATTTCGCCGAGGCCGTTGCCGAAGGTCGCGGCAAGGCGCAGGCGGATTCGCTGCGCAAGGCGCGCACCGAAACCCAGGCGAAGCTGCTGACCGCCAATAATGGCAGCGGCTACCGCATGGTGCCGGGCACGAGCCTCAAGGTCGGCGACCTCGTGCTCGTCGAGGCCGGCGACATCATCCCGTCGGACGGCGAAGTCATCGAAGGTGTGGCCTCCGTCAACGAAGCGGCGATCACAGGCGAATCCGCGCCGGTCATCCGCGAATCCGGCGGCGACCGTTCAGCGGTAACAGGCGGCACGCAGGTGCTGTCCGACTGGATCCGCGTCCGCATCACCGCCGCTGCCGGCTCGACCTTCCTCGACCGGATGATTGCGCTCGTCGAAGGTGCCGAACGCCAGAAGACCCCGAACGAGATCGCGCTCAACATCCTGCTCGCCGGCATGACGCTGATCTTCGTGCTCGCCACCGCGACGATCCCGAGCTTTGCCATCTATGCCGGCGGCTCGATCCCGATCATCGTGCTCGTCGCCCTCTTCGTCACGCTGATCCCGACGACGATCGGTGCGCTGCTGTCGGCGATCGGCATCGCCGGCATGGACCGCCTCGTCCGCTTCAACGTGCTCGCCATGTCCGGCCGTGCGGTCGAAGCCGCCGGCGACGTCGATACGCTGCTGCTCGACAAGACCGGCACGATCACCCTCGGCAATCGCCAGGCGACAACCTTCCGCCCGGTTCGCGGCGTTTCCGAACAGGATCTCGCCGACGCCGCCCAGCTCGCCTCGCTTGCCGACGAAACCCCGGAAGGCCGCTCCATCGTCGTGCTCGCCAAGGAAAAATATGCGATCCGCGGCCGCGACATGGCGAGCCTCAAGGCGACCTTCGTGCCCTTCACCGCCCAGACCCGCATGAGCGGCGTCGATCTCGAAGGCGCTTCGATCCGCAAAGGCGCAGTCGATGCCGTGCTGGCCTATGTCAACGGCGACGCATCCTCGAAGAACGGCAGCGAGGTCGTGCGCGAACTGCAGTCGATATCAGACGAAGTCGCCAAGGCTGGCGGCACGCCGCTCGCCGTTGCCCGCGACGGCAAGCTGCTCGGCGTCATCCAGCTGAAGGATATCGTCAAGGGCGGCATCCGCGAACGCTTCACCGAGCTGCGCCGCATGGGCATCCGCACCGTGATGATCACCGGCGACAACCCGCTGACGGCAGCCGCCATCGCCGCCGAAGCCGGCGTCGACGACTTCCTCGCCCAGGCAACGCCGGAAATGAAGCTGGCGCTGATGCGCGAGGAACAGTCGAAGGGCAAGCTCGTCGCCATGTGCGGCGACGGCACCAACGATGCGCCGGCGCTCGCCCAGGCCGATGTCGGCGTCGCCATGAACACCGGCACGGTCGCCGCCCGCGAGGCCGGCAACATGGTCGACCTCGACAGCGACCCGACGAAGCTCATCGAGATCGTCGAGATCGGCAAGCAGTTGTTGATGACGCGCGGCGCGCTGACAACCTTCTCGATCGCCAACGATATCGCCAAGTACTTCGCCATCATCCCGGCGATGTTCCTGACCTTCTACCCGCAGCTCGGCATCCTGAACGTCATGGGGCTTTCGACGCCGCAAAGCGCCATCCTTTCGGCGATCATCTTCAACGCGCTGATCATCATCGCGCTGATCCCGCTGTCGCTGAAGGGTGTCCGCTACCGTCCGATCGGCGCCGGCGCGCTGCTGTCGCGCAACCTGCTGATCTACGGCGCCGGCGGCATCATCGTCCCCTTCATCGGCATCAAGGCGATCGACATGGCCGTCGCAGCCCTCGGCCTCGCCTGAAACGCTCCAAGGAGTAAGAACAATGTTGAAAGAACTTCGTCCGGCGGTCGTCATGATCGTCGCCACCACCGCCATCACCGGCCTTCTCTACCCGCTCGCCATGACGGGTGCCGCCCAGGCCCTGTTCCCGAC
>NZ_JBFUAY010000206.1:0-9055 GCF_056406015.1 Rhizobium sp. P1_E1
ACGCCGGCTGCCACATAACGCGCCGTTGCCAGTTCGATCGGCGTCAGCGGTCCGAGGCAGATGCGGATCACCACGAAAGAGGAAGCCCAGAAGAGGATGGTGACGAGGATCGCCGCAAAGGCGACCAGATCGAACCCGCCTTGCTGTTTCGTCGAAATCGATGCGCTTGCCGCCATGCTCATTTTCGCCTCCATATGTTCCTGCGGACAATGGATTAGGCCTTCGATGCGTGCTTGAAAAGCATCGCAATCGATGATCAAATGTGCGTATGGTTCACAGCTCACCAGTGCTTCCGCCACTCGATACGCTCGAGACCTTTGCCCGCGCCGCCCGGCTCGGATCGTTTTCGGCCGCAGCCGAGGAAAGCGGCATCACCCATGGGGCGGTGTCGCGGCAGGTCTCGCGCCTGGAGCGCTGGATGGGCGTGCGCCTGTTTGCGCGCGAAGCCCGCGGCGTGCGCCTGACGCCGGAAGGTATGCGGTTTTTCGCGCGGGCGGAGGAAGCACTTGCGCTGCTCGGCAATAGCGGCGAACGCTGGCTGCCTCGCCGTAACAAGGCGGTGGTGCGCCTTTCGGTGACGCCCTCTGTCGCCTCCCTATGGCTGTTTCAACGCCTGCCGAAGCTCGAAGGAAACGAGTTGCATGTCGAGCTCACGCTCGAACACCGGCTGGCGGATTTCGGCGAAGGCACGGATCTGGCCATTCGCTGCGGCAAGGGGCCGTGGGCCGGCGTACGCGCCCTGCCGCTCTGGCAGGAGAAATCGTTCCCGATCGCCGCCCCGGCGCTGGCGGACCGGCTCGGGCAGCGTTCCGATGCCCTTTCGCTGCTCGATCTGCCGATTCTGCATGATTCGAACATCGAAGGCTGGCGCCGCTGGCTCTCCCGCGAGGGTGTCGACTATATACCGCGCGGCCACGACCGGCGCTTCGAKGACTACAATCTGGTGATCGATGCCTGTGCGCAGGGGCTCGGGATCGCACTCGCGCGGCCGCCGCTATCGGATGCTGCGCTGGCGGCCGGACGCGTCGTCGCCTTGTCGGAGCGGACGCTCGATTATCATGTGGCCTTTCACCTGATCCGGCCGGACGATGCGCTTAGAAGCCCTGCCATCGAATTCGCCAGCCGCTTCCTGCGCGAGGCCGGCCATGACGAGGCGACGATTGCCACTTTTATCGCGCCCGGCCGAGCGAAAGCGTAAGTGGAACGCTCGGTGGCGGCTCCGGCGATCGCCGGTCGCTACTCCGCCGAAAACTTCAGGCGCATTTCCTTCGCCAGCTCGAAACCAGCGGCTCGATAGACGGGCTCGCCGGCATCTGAAGCATGGATGACGGCCGTCGTGCAGCCGATCGATTTCAGATAGTCGACAGCCTTGTCGGTCAGCGCCGATGCGATGCCGCGCCGGCGGAAGGCGTCGGCGACATAGTCGGACCAGATGTAACCGTGCAGCCGCTGTTCCGGCCGGATGACCTCCGGAAACGGCGATTGGTGCAGCTGGCAGGATGCAGAACCGGCAATGTCACCGTCGACGACCGCAAGGGACGAGGTCAGGCGGCGCTCTTCGCGACCGCTTCTGATAAAGGACAATATCCGCGCCGCCGCATCAGACCTGTAGTGTTCCGGTGGTGTGCCGTAGCTGTCCCAGATCTTCAGATAGTGCCCAACCAGGATCTCGTCCTCGCTGGGCTTTGCCATTCGAATATCCATCGTGTCGTGATCCGGCTTGGGCATACGAGGGCGCGAAATCGTTCCTCAGACGAGGTGGCGTCCCCTGCCGCGATGCGGCAGGGGACGCCAAAAGGCTACATCAATTCGCTGCCGTGAGCGTCATCGAGGCGCTGCCGGCCGCAACGTTGAGGCCGAGCTGACCGGTCAGGCTGACCGTCTGCAGATGGATCGAGCCGGACGTGCCGCCAACCAGGAGATTGGCGCCGACACCGGCACCGAGCGTCGCTTCAGCGCTAGCGCCGACATAGAGGCCGGCGAGCGAACCGCGGTGATAGCCGGCCGTCGGCGCGAACACGGCCCAGATCAGGCGGCTGCGCGTGGTGAAGCCAAGGTCGATGCCGAGCTTTCTCACTTCGCCCGTATAACGATCCGAAAGTTCGTTGCCGACGGTCGACTGGAAGATGCAGTCGGCCTCTTTGGAGGAGCCGAGCACGTAACCCGTGCCGCCGCCGATATCGCAGGTGAGGTAGCCGATCTTCACGCCATTGCGCAGGTCCGGCTCTTCATACGTCCTGGTGACGAGGTCGGCGGCATTAACCGCCCCAGCGCCGACCAGCGTCAACGATACCGCGGCAAACGCCGTCGCAAAAGTTTTATTCATAAGTCTCTCCTTCTCAAATCGTGACGGGAGCATACCCGGCTACTCGCCACCAGATTCGGCAACAGATAACGGACGGAACCGCAAAACGATCCCGACCCGGCATCATTTACGCATCGCATGTCAAAGCGCATGGGAGGGCGCAACCGACAAACACGGCTACGGTTCAGCCCCCATTGGGACATTTCGAAGGCATCATTTCGCGTCATCCGGTTATTTTACGATGTTGTCAGCGATGGTTGCCGGAAAGGCACGATCCTGATCGCCGTCAATCTTAACGAGCGGTATCATGCAAATTGCAGGCGCCCTATTTGGATAGGCGATCGATGATCGCGCAGGTTGCCATGCCGTATAGATAGCTGTACTATTTGAAAATACTCTCCATGCAGCGCTGTAACTGGAGAGGAATCGGCATGATTGCTTGGCATTGCCGCAGAATTTCCGCTTGTTTTCCGGAATTATGCTTCCGTTCGAACGGAAACTAAGTCTGAATTTGAGAGATATAATCAGGCGATATTTTCGCGGGGGCCGGACAATCGTACGCCCGCTCATCTCTATTGGAGATAGCGGGTAATTTATCGGGAGGGAAAGATGCGCATACGCAGGACAAACATCATACTGGCGGGATGCCTTGCCGTCTCCGCCTGCCAGTCCGGGCCGACGTCACAGGCCGTCTCGGATCGTAATTCCGAATTCGGCTGCATCGCGGGAACCGTCGGCGGCGCGATTGTCGGTGGCTTGATCGGCAGTACGATCGGCGCCGGAACCGGGCAGGTGCTTGCTGTCGGCGCCGGCATAGGCGGTGGCGGTTTCGTAGGCAACCGCCTGGCTTGCCGATAATTGGGGAGGGATATCAAGCGATGAAAACCTTGGCTTTCGCGACGACACTCATCCTGTGCCAATGTGTTGGGGCAGTGGCGCAACAGCAGCAACAGCCCGGATCGATGTATCAGGGCCAGATGGACCGGCTCGACGGCAATGCCAGCAAGGCCGTCGACCGTTCGGAATACGAGACCTTTATGGGCACGGCTTTCGGAAGTCTCGACAAGAACAAGGACGGCAGCCTGCAGTCCGACGAGACGGTGCAGATCCTGACGGTCGAGCAATTCACTTTGACCGACGCGAACCACAACGGCCGCATCAGCCGAAGCGAATTCATGCAGCGGGTGATGGCGGATTTCGCGACCGCCGACCACGACCGGGATGGAAGCCTTCAGTGACGTAGAGGTCAAACCGAGTGTGGCAATAAAGAAAAACCCGGCGATGTGTTCGCCGGGTTTTTATACTCGATCTGTCCGCACTATACTTTTCGCATTAGTCTCATGACGAGCGACACGACGAACAGAACCAGGAAAATGAAGAACAGAACCTGGGCAATGGAAGCTGAAGCACCTGCGATGCCGCCAAATCCGAGGACGCCGGCAATCAAGGCCACAACGAGAAACACCAGAGCGTAGTAAAGCATCGCAATCTCCTTTTACGTTGCTGCGGAGATAACGGAGGCCGCCCCATTTGGTTCCCGTCCGTGTCACGGTCGGCGCATCGGCTTGTTCAGCCGAAATGAAAAACGCCGCTGTACCTCCGGTCGCCTTCATTCGGCTCGGGAGGTTCGGCCGCATCGAGATAGGCCTTGAGCGGCCCGGTCAGCACGAACCAGATGCTGGCTCCGAGCATGAAACAGGCTCCCACCGGATCGTCGATGCGGGCGATGAACGGAAGGCAGGCGGATGCGAACAACACGATGATCCGCACCGACCACTCCGCCTCACGTTTGGCGATGGCCCGCGCTCTCAGCGATTTATATTCCCGAGCGCCGTAACCGCCTCCCCCTGCCTTCACAG
Organism: Rhizobium sp. P1_E1; assembly: GCF_056406015.1. NCBI lineage: Bacteria > Pseudomonadati > Pseudomonadota > Alphaproteobacteria > Hyphomicrobiales > Rhizobiaceae > Rhizobium > Rhizobium sp. P1_E1. The sequence continues at coordinate 4,165 of NZ_JBFUAY010000206.1, forward strand.
CCGAAAGCAGTTTTCGCGCGGACGGCAGCGCCAGCATGATCAGCGCGGCAACGCTGAGCGTGAAAGTCTCGCCGGCCATGACCTGCCCGCTCGCGATCAGCAGAAAGGAGAGCACGACGAGATTCCATGTCGGCTCCAACAGTTCCGGCGGTTGCCGCGTGCGGAGATGCCAACTCCGCAGCAAACCCGCCGCGCCGTGCAGTAGCGGCTGATCGATATAGCGATTGATCCAGTCCATGCCGTTGTGCCCGTCCCCGATTGCATGAAGAGGCCTTCGAACACCACGGAATTTGGTCATCATCGTGGCGACAGCCGTGGAATCCGCTCTTCGCGTGGACGAACTGGCATTACCGAGGCGCGTCACGGTCGCAAAATCTGAAGGCGACCTCAGAACTCGGCGACACCAATTTAGCGCAATTCCTGCGCAACCTCCCAGACATGGCCCGACGGATCCGCAAAGGCCGCGGTACGGCGGCCCCATGGACGATCGATCGGACCATTGAGCAGCGTGACCCCGAGCTTGCGCAGTTCCGCGCAAACCGCATCGACGGCATCGACCTTGATCGTCAGCAGGACGCGCGCGCCGGACCCCGGTGCTGCCACCGCCGACGGCTCGACCAGTTGAGGCGCTTCCGTCACTTTCAGCAGGTTGATCATCGTCCCAGAGAATTTCAGCACCGAGGATACTGCGTCCTCATAGACGATCTCAGGTGCAAAGACCTTCTGGTAGAACGCTTTGGCCTCGTCGATATCATCGACGAACAGGGTGACGACCTCGATCCTGTCTAACAGCATGGACATATCTTCCTCCGTTGCTTCGACCGCTCAGCCGATATCGCTGGCCGGCTGTCTGCTGGTCGCCTCGAGCCTGGCAGTTTCGACATGCCCCGCGAAAAAATCCGTCAGCTTCGCAGGCCGGGCGCCTCCTGGCCGGTGCGCGCCACATATTCGGTGTAGCCGCCGCCATATTGGTGGACGCCCTCGGGCGTCAGTTCCAGCACCCGGTTGGAGAGTGCGGCGAGAAAATGCCGATCGTGCGAAACGAACAGCATGGTGCCCTCATATTGCGACAGTGCCTTGATCAGCATTTCCTTGGTGTCGAGGTCGAGATGGTTCGTCGGCTCGTCGAGCACGAGCAGGTTCGGCGGGTCGAACAGCATGATCGCCATGACCAACCGCGCCTTCTCGCCGCCTGATAGTACCCTGCACCGCTTCTCGACATCGTCGCCGGAGAAACCGAAGCAGCCGGCCAGCGCGCGCAATGGCCCCTGCCCTGCCTGCGGGAACTGGTCTTCCAGCATCTGGAAGACAGTGCGCTCGCCATCCAATATATCCATGGCGTGCTGGGCGAAATAGCCCATCTTGACACTGGCGCCGAGGGCGACGCTGCCCTGATCAGGCGCGGTGGAGCCGGTCACCAGCTTCAGCAGCGTCGACTTGCCGGCACCGTTGATGCCCATGATGCACCAGCGCTCCCGGCGGCRCACGACGAAGTCGAGTCCCTCGTAGATGCTGCGGCTGCCGTATTTCTTATGAACGTTCTTCAGGTTGACCACGTCCTCGCCGGAGCGCGGCGCCGGCTGGAACTCGAAGGAAACGATCTGGCGGCGCTTGGGCGGTTCCACCCGGTCGATCTTCTCCAGCTTCTTCACGCGGCTCTGCACCTGCGAGGCATGCGAGGCGCGCGCCTTGAACCGCTCGATGAACTTGATTTCCTTGGCAAGCATGGCCTGCTGGCGCTCGAACTGGGCCTGTTGCTGCTTCTCGTTCTGCGCCCGCTGCTGCTCGTAGAATTCGTAGTCGCCGGAATAGGCCGTCAGCGTGCCCGCATCGATCTCGATGATCTTGGTGACGATGCGGTTCATGAACTCGCGATCATGCGAGGTCATCAGCAGCGCGCCCTCGTAACCTTTCAGGAATTCCTCTAGCCAGATCAAGCTTTCGAGATCCAGATGGTTGCTCGGCTCGTCGAGCAGCATGACATCGGGGCGCATGAGGAGAATGCGAGCAAGCGCCACGCGCATCTTCCAACCGCCCGACAACGCGCCAACATCGCCGTCCATCATCTCCTGGCTGAAGCTGAGCCCCGCGAGCACTTCGCGTGCGCGGCCCTCGAGCGCGTAACCGTCCAACTCCTCGTAGCGCGCCTGCACCTCTCCGTAACGCTCGATGATCTCTTCCATGTTATCGGCTTGCTCGGGATCGGCCATGGCGGCCTCGAGATCGCGCAATTCGCCGGCAACGATGCTGACCGGGCCGGCACCGTTCATCACCTCGGCGACGGCGCTGTGGCCCGCCATCTCGCCGACATCCTGATTGAAATAGCCGATGGTGACGCCCCTTTCGACGGAGACCTGCCCCTCGTCGGGCTGCTCTTCGCCGTTGATCATCCGGAAGACGGTCGTCTTACCGGCGCCGTTCGGGCCGACGAGGCCGATCTTCTCGCCTCTGTTAAGAGCCGCGGACGCCTCGATGAAGAGGATGCGGTGACTGAGCTGCTTGCTGATATTTTCAATACGGATCATGATTTGCGCGGGAGCCTGGAGAAGGAGATTTTGGCGCGCTTATGCCATGCGGGGAAATCGCAGGATAGCCCTGTTTCCGACCGTCTTGATCTCAAGAGTATGATGCCGAAAGGTGTAAGCGGTTTTCGGGCGAACATGCTCGCCTTCTTTAATTTGGAACCGGATTGGATATTATCGCGGCTCACGCCAACGGAGACCTGTGCCAATGAGCGTTCGTCCGCCGCAGTCCTTCAGACCATCCGAGCAGAATAAAAACGGCTTCAACGTCCTCGAATACGAGCTGATGTCGGAACGCGCGGATTCGCTTGGACGTCACGGACTGAAAGCGGAGGCGGCACTTGCCGCCCTGAAGGCCTGGGCTCCCGACGGCCAGAGCACTGAGGAACGCGAGAGGCTTCTCAATGAAGCCTCCGACGCCGTCTGGGCGTTCTTCATCCAGCGTGAGATCTGCGGGTTGCGGAACAACCGCGACGCCATCCAGCGCTACGGCATTCCGAATGAAGTGATCGCCAGATTGGGCGCGGTGCGGAAGTAGCGCACTGCGACGGCTCTGCTATTGTCACCGTGGCTGCCGTCCTGCCTCTCTCTATTGGGTGGAAGTCCCCGGTGCGGAAAGGTATGGCTTGGTGCCCAACCAATGCGAAAGGGAAACGCGATGCCAACCTCCATCCGGATCGGCAATCAGGATCTCACCGTCGATGTCTCCACCCTCGGCGCCGAGATGCAGGCGCTCACGTCAAGCGATGGGCGCTCATGGTTGTGGACGGGCGACGCGGCCTTCTGGACCGGGCGTTCGCCGATCCTGTTTCCGATCGTCGGCAAGACACCTGACGACAAGATCACGATCGACGGCACGGTCTATCCGATGGCCCAGCATGGGATGATTTTCCCGAGCGGTGCGGGCGAAGGGCTGCGCTATGGCGCAGAAGGCGGGCCGGCCATGCATTTCCATTTCGAAAACCTGCCCAATCTTGCGCTGTGGACCAAGCCGGGGGCGCCCTTCCTCTGTGTCGAGCCCTGGCATGGAACGGCCGCGGAAGCGGGAGGTTCGAGCGAGCTATCGAAGAGGCCTTCGACCACGATCCTGGAACCGGGTGCTGTCGCCCGCTTCGCCTTTACGGTCGAAATCCCACAATAGAAAGCGCTGGCCGGGAAGCCCGGCAGGCGCCGGTGTTTCGTTCAGTGAGCGCCGGCGCCACCGCCAGCCCGCGGTTTCTGGGTGAGCAGCAGGGCAACGGCTGCAATGGCAAGAACAACGCCGATGACGGCGAAGGTATCGGCAAAACCCAGGATGAGGGCCTGGCGCCTGACAATCTGGCCAAGCGCCACGATGGCTTTCTGGGCTGCGACGGCATGATCGGAAACACCATGCTGCAGGAAGTAGCCAGTCATCTGGTCGAGACGGTTGCGGACTTCGTCGCGGCCGAGCGTCACCGACTGGCCGATGATATTAGAGTGGAACTGCTCGCGTTTGGTCAGCACCGTGCCGAGTGTCGCCGTGCCGACGGCACCGCCGAGATTGCGCAGCATGTTGGTGAGGCCCGAGGCGGCGGCGGCATCCGAAGGCGCAATGCCTGCGGTGGTGATGGCAGTGATCGGTGTCAGCACCAGCGCCTGGCCGATGGCGCGGACGATATTCGGGATCCAGAACTGGTCGCCCGCGGTATCGGCCGAAAGCGTGATGTTCATGAAGCAGCTGATCGCGAAGATCGAGATGCCGAGGAAGCCGATATAGCGTGCATCGAAGCGCTTCATCATCATCGGCACGAGCGGGATCAAAAGCAGCTGCGGCAGGCCGGTCCAGGCCAGCACGTTGCCGATCTGCTCGGCATTATAGCGCTGCACCTGGCCGAGATATTGCGGCAGGATATAAACGGTGCCGAAGAGGGCGACGCCGACCAGCACGTTGACGGCAACGCCGATGCCGAAATTGCGCTGCTTGAGCAGCCGCAGCTTGACCAGGGGCTTCTCCACCGTCAGCTCGATCCAGATGAAGGCGACGAGGAAGACGAAGGCGACGATGCTGAGCTTGACGATGAAGGGCGAGGAGAACCAGTCTTCCTTGTTGCCCTCTTCAAGCACCGTCTGCAGCGCCGAAAGACCGATCGCCATGGTGAAGATGCCAGCCCAGTCGCCCTCCCTGAGTAGGCCAAGCTGCATCGGCTGCTTGTCGAGCGTCAGGGCAAGGGCGACCGCCATGATGGCGCTCGGGATGGCGTTGATGAAGAAGATCGTCTGCCAGCCATAGTTTTCGGTGAGGTAGCCGCCGATGGTCGGGCCGATCGCCGGTGCGAAGGTGACCGAGAGCGCGAAGATCGCCAGGCCGAGCGGCTGCTGCGATTTCGGCAGCTTGGTCAGCACCATGG
>NZ_JBFUAY010000207.1:0-7512 GCF_056406015.1 Rhizobium sp. P1_E1
GGATTGCAATGCCTGCGTGGCGGTGTGTCCGATGGGAATCGACATTCGCGACGGACAGCAGATGGAGTGTATCACATGCGCGCTCTGCATCGACGCCTGCGACGGTGTCATGGACAAGCTCGGAAAGCCTCACGGCCTGATTGCCTACGCCACGCTGAGCGAATACTCGAGCAACATGTCGCTTGCCACGGACGAAGGACGAACGGCCGTCCAGCCATCCAGGGTTCGAAACAAGGATGGGACCTTCGTTCCGGCGATCCGGCACTTCGACTGGCGTATCATCTTTCGTCCGAGAACCGTCTTTTACGCAGTCGCCTGGGCGTCAGTCGGCATGGCGATGCTCGTCCATCTCGCCTTTCGGGAGCGCCTTGAACTCAACGTCGTTCACGACCGAAACCCCCAATATGTTCTGGAAAGCGACGGCTCTCTGCGGAATGGCTACACGCTTCGTGTACTGAACATGGTGCCGACGCCGAGGGATGTGAACATAAGCCTGGTCGGGCTGGAGGGGGCGACGATGCGCATCCCCGAGTTCGGCAAGGAAGACGCTCGCAGCTTTACAGTCCATGCCGAACCCGACGCCGCCACGACGCTCAAGGTCTTCGTTACACGCAAGCCTACCGGAGCCGCGATCAATGAATTTCTGTTCGTTATCGAAGATACCGATCATGCCGATCGGGCAACCTACCGCGCGGCGTTCAATGCACCGGGAGACATCAAATGAAGACCTCCGCTCAAGGTTTTACAGGCCTGCACATGCTGCTTGCGACCTCGGCATTCTTTGGCGTGGTGATCGCGGTGAACGTCACCATGGCCTTCTATGCCTCCTCCAGCTGGAGCGGTCTGGTCGTGGAAAACACCTATGTCGCCAGTCAGGAGTTCAACCGCAAAGCGGCGGCGATGAAGGCAATGGCCGCTTCCGGCATCGAGGGCAACCTCTCCATAAAGGGGCACGAGATCCGCTACGACATTCACGACAAGAGCGGATCGCCTGCGATCGTCGACGACGTCGTTCTGAATTTCAAACGGCCCGTCGGAGACCACGAGGACTTCCTCCTTACGCTCAAGAAGGCAGCCGCGGGGCGGTTCGAAGCGGAACATGATCTAGCCGAAGGTGACTGGATCGTCGAGGCCATCTCGCGAAACGGTGGCGTGGTCGTCATGCATGAGGCAAAACGCATCGATACCGCGGAGTTAGACCAATGACCTGCTGTACCATGGACGCGGAAAGCGTGCTTGCCCTCAGCACGACATCATTCAGTGCCGAAGAGGTCCGCCTTGCCAGCCAGCCGCTCGGCGAAGGATTGCGCCAGTTGGACCTGAGTGTTTCSGACGTCCACTGCGGCGGCTGCATTTCGACCATCGAAAGGACGTTGTTGACGCTTCCCTTCGTCAAGACAGCGCGAGTCAATCTCACAGCGCGAAGGGTGAGCTGCGTCTACAAGGAGGAGATCGAGACGGGCGCAACCGATCCGTCCAGGATCCTCGCAGCGATCAACTCGGCCGGATATCGCGTGCATCTCTTCACCCCCTCAGCTCCCGAGAACGACAAGACCAGAAATCAGCTTCTCCTCGCGATCGGCGTTTCCGGTTTTGCGGCTGCCAACATCATGTTGCTCTCAGTATCGGTCTGGTCGGGCGCAGATGCCGCGACGCGCGATATGTTTCATTGGATCTCGGCGATGATAGCAGCGCCCGCGCTGGTTTATGCGGGGCGCTTCTTCTTCAAATCGGCCTGGAATGCGCTGCGGCACGGGCGCACCAACATGGACGTTCCGATCTCACTCGCGGTGTCGCTCTCCTATGCCGTTTCCTTGTGGGAGACCGTCCATCACGGCGAGCATGCGTGGTTCGACGCTTCGGTCTCGCTGCTCTTCTTCCTGCTGATCGGCAGAACCCTCGATCATATCATGCGGGAAAAGGCTCGGGCAGCGATCAACGGACTGGCACGGCTCGCCCCGCGCGGAGCATTGCTGATCAATCCGGACGGGTCGCGACGCTACATTGCGGTAGAAGAGATCGCGGCGGGGGATGAAATCTCGATAGCCGCAGGCGAACGGGTTCCCGTCGATGGCATTGTCGTCAGCGGAGAAAGCGACCTGGACCTCTCCATCGTCACTGGCGAGAGCAGCCCCGTCGCCGTCGCCAGCAACAGCGAAGTGAGTTCCGGGGCGATGAATCTGACCGGCTCGCTGGTGTTGCGGGCGACGAGAATTGCCAAGAATTCACTTCTCTCGGAGATCATCGGCCTCATGGAAGCCGCCGAGGGCGGAAGAGCTCGCTATCGCAGGATCGCCGATCGCGCTGCGACACTCTATTCGCCGGTCGTGCATCTGCTGGCGCTGGTCTCCTTCCTTGCCTGGGGCTTCCTGGGCGGAGACTGGAAACAGGCCATGCTGGTCGCCGTAGCGGTCCTGATTATCACCTGCCCATGCGCATTGGGTCTTGCCGTGCCCGTGGTCCAGGTCGTCGCCGCGGGGGAGCTTTTCCGGAAGGGCATCATGGTGAAGGACGGCTCAGCACTCGAAAGACTGGCCGAGACCGACACCGTGGCCTTTGACAAGACGGGCACCTTGACGATGGGCAGTTCGCGCCTTGTCAGAGTGGACGCCATGGACGAGAGCGCCACCGCAATCGCCCGTGGATTGGCAGCGCATTCACGGCATCCTCTTTCTCGGTCTCTGGTGCGGGACACCGAAACTGCCCCCATCTCCTTCGACAGGGTCACGGAAATCCCCGGCGGGGGACTGGAAGCCAGGAACGGAGCGGATATCTATCGCTTGGGCAACGCGGCGTTTGCCTGCGGAACCAGCTTCGTGCCCCGCACCGCCGACAGTCCGTTCTCGGAAGTGGTCCTGTCGAAGAATGGCGTCGATCTTGCCCGCTTCTTCTTCGATGACACGCTTCGTCCGGGTGCGTGCGAGGCCATCGACCGGCTCGATGCAGCCGGCCTTGAAACGCTGATCGTGTCAGGCGACAGGCAGACCGTCGTCGACAATACGGCGCATGCCCTGGGTATCGACAGGGCTTTGGGCTCTCTGACGCCGAAACAGAAGGTCGAGGAATGCCAGAGGCTGAATGGCGAAGGTCGTCGCGTGCTCATGGTTGGCGACGGGATCAACGACGCCCCGGCGCTTGCTGCCGCGCATGTCTCGATGGCGCCCGCCACGGCCTCCGATATCGGCAGACAGGCGGCCGACCTCGTCTTCTTCAACGATCGCCTTGACGCTGTTCCGGAAGCGATCGCCGTTGCGCGACGATCCGCCAGCCTCATCCGGCAGAACTTCGCTCTCGCCATTGGTTACAACGTTCTGGCGGTGCCGATCGCCATCGCCGGATTGGCGACGCCGCTGATAGCGGCGGTGGCAATGTCGACATCTTCGATCATCGTCGTGACGAACGCACTGCGGCTGAACGCCCTCAGCAAGCGTCCGGATATGCACATTCGAGGAGGGATCGGCAGGAGTGCGGAGGTCAAAGCCGCATGAACATGTTGATCTATCTCATACCGATCGCGCTGCTGATGGGAGGAATAGGACTCCTGGCATTCCTTTGGTCGCTGAAAAGCGGCCAGTATGACGACCTTCAAGGCGCCGCCTGGCGAATCCTCGCCGAGGACGAAACCGATCAACGAGAACCCTGACCGCACACTGGGTCCAAACACGAAAGGAAGATGGATGCTTGCGAAAAATTCTGTACTTCTGCAGTCTGACCTGTTTGCTGGTTTGGATCAGGCGACTGTGGAGCAATTCACCGCAACGGCTGAGTTTCGAGCCTTCGCCGCTGACGAGAAGATCATAGCCGAGGGCCAGCAGGCGTCGTTCGTCTACTGCGTCATGAACGGTTTTGTCCGACTTTCAAAATCGGAATCCGCCGGGCGCGAGGCGGATATCTGCGTGTGCGAGCCGGGCGACACCTTTGGAGAGTATCTACTCGCGGGGGGCGGCTCCTACGCTTATAGCGCGCAGTCCGCCGACGGGGCCGAGGTCGCGCTGTTTGCGCTCGCGGACTTGCAGGCGTTCACCGACCAACATCCGGTCGTACACCGGAACGTCATGCGCATTATGGTCAGGCACCTGCTCGGCGCGATGGATTGTATTGCGGGAGACCGGTTGCTCACAGCCGCACAACGGGTGGCAAACTATTTTATGAGCCGTTGCCCCGCCTCGGCGACCACCTCGCGGGTCACGTTCAGGCTTCCTTACCGGAAGCGAATCCTGGCCGGCAAACTGGGCCTGGCGCCGGAAGCCCTTTCCCGCGCATTTGCGGCGCTCGCGGCGTCGGGCGTCGAAGTCAGAGGCAAGGTCGTTCTGGTCGATAGCGTCGACCTGCTTCGCAAGGCGTGCTAACCTTCACTAACCGGTACAACAGATCCGAGATGAGGCTCAAGCAGAAGCGCTTCATGATAATTGGAAGGCTGCTTGATTTCGATCAATCCCGCCTCCGACACATCTCAGTGATCAACAATAGATCCAGCGGCCGATCACATTACCGCCCTCACAAAATGATGCGGGCATTGGGTCTGTGAGGGCTGCCGACTTTGATCGTCACGCAATCCGTTCATTCGGCTCCCTGGAGACGGCTCTGTTTGTTTGTCACGATCGATTTCTCGCGCAGCTTTCACCGCTAACCGGTCGTCCTGAAACTGGTTTCGTAAAGCTGTCGTCGGAACAGAATGAGAGTCACTGACGTTCGATTTTGTTGCTGATCCCATTTCGAGCCACCGAATTAACATTGGACGGAGGATTGCCAGGACGAGCCGTACCACAGGGGGTTCTGATTTCCCCGGAAAGGTACTGACCGCTATTGCATGGCAGCATGCTGACATCGAGAAAATCGCTCGACTTCAGGGAGTTCTGATACGCTATAACTTCTTTCATGGACAACGGGGTCGAAAAGATCGTCACTCCCTCAAAGCCCGGCAGTGCCTCCACTGGCTCGATCATGGGCGAGCTCTGYCCGGGCACCGCGGCCGCGCCAATAACCCATGGCCCAACCGAGCCGAAAGTGACGGATTTCGGGCGGCCGGTTGGCGTACCAGAGCTGTAGGCAGAATGCGGGAACCCGCTGTCGAGCACTRCCTCATCCCATTGGTAAGCTGTAAACATCAAAAGATAGGTATATGGCGCGAAACGGTCGATGCGAAGTTTGCCGTCTGGAGTGAAGGTGTAGTAAATCCACTCTGTGCCGGAGAATGCGCCTGTTGGCCCCACGACGTTCATATCCCACGGCTTTTGCCACCACGCAGTATCCGCCCTTCCACTTTGAAGCAGGCTTTTTGCAAAAGACCACTTTTGACCATTTGCGTTAGGCGTGGCACCTAACGCAAATGACAGGTAGGCGCCGTTCGAAGGGGAACTAAGTAGCGACAGCGCGCTACCGCCATTAGGAACGGTATTGTCTCGGGTCTTTTCTACCAAAAGGACTGTGAATCCCCTGTCGGGTCTGATCGATGCGGGTTGACTAGTCTCGACTGATCCGTGCGGTGGAAAGTTGAAAGAAGTCTTATTGGTATAGAAGTCAAATGCCTGCCTCGTATTTTCAGGCACTGGATAATCCACTCCTGCCGCCGAGTCGTGTATGTACACCTTTGGATATTGCCCGAAAATCGGMACGACCTTCGGTGTGAGGGTCTGAGATACTTTGTCGGATGCGCTTCTAAGACAATTGGCTTCATCGATGCATGATGCCGATTGGCCCGCGCCAGCAGCAAGACAACCCACCGCAGAAAACAGCAGGAAGATTCTTTTCCCATAATTCATTAGACAATCCTTTGCGGACGCGTTGGTCTTGCCTTAGCGGCTGAGTTTGGTTGTGTTGCGGCGCCCAATCTGGCGCAGCATGTCGCCGATTACGTCGGGCAAATCGGTGGTGATAAGATTCGTACGATTGACGATCGCCATCTCCGGATCACCTCGGTAATCGGGCACGATACCTCGTTGCGCGGTCGACTTAGGATCGGTGTTATGCTCGAAGCAGCATTTGCCAGCGCTGTTGGCAACGCCCTCGGGATAGTAGTTACTTTCATGATAGGTGGCGAAGCCCTGCTTCTGGTCGATATAGTCAAAATACGCCTGAAGACCGTCGCCTTTGTAGAATTGGTTCATCTCAAATTGAATGGAAAACGGCGCCACATTCCATTGATCGTAGATTGAGTCCTCATGGGGATCATAGCTGGAATCCTTCACGTTCTGGTCATCCGGGTTCTCGACAATAATCAGCCCACCAATGAGGCCGGGGTCGTAGGTCGTCCGATTCAAGATCGTGCCGACATCCACCGCATCCTTCGCTTTGAGTTTGAATACGACGGCTTTGCTGAGTTTCGCATTTGCCTTGGTCGCGAGAATGTCAAGGCAATGTTGCATGAGCTCGATGGGATCGGTCGGGTCCTGATCATCGACCGCCGCCTTGACGTCTACGATCATCACGTAGCCACGACCATCGTCGGAAACATATTGAGCGAGTAGATCGAGCGCGGCAGAGAACGTCAGGAACTTAGCCTTTCGTCCGTGCGGATCCGTAAATACGCGACCATGCCGGTCCCTTAGATCCGCCTGCCTTAATTGAGAAAAGTCTTGGTTGTATAATAGACCGCTTCCAGTTGACTCGCGCTCAATCCTGTAGTCGTGAGATAGAACCACTTCTTTGTCCGCGGTGAAGCGGGCGTCGACTTCCACGCTCTCGATTTGCGAATTCCAGGCGTCTTGCAAGGCGTAGGCTGAATTCTCTGGATAGATCTCCCAGGATCCGCGATGCGCAGATAAGATGACCAGGTCATCGTCGGGTTCCGGCAGCTTAAACATGCTTCTCGTAATCGCACTTACGAGATATGGCGAAGGCTTTACCGGCAGCAGCGCCGTTCCTTCGGCACTGGATGAAACACCGAAGGCGAAAAAAGAAGTTAATATGAGCGATGCTCGCAGACACGACCGGCCGCAGAGGTGGCCAAAACGCCAGGAGCTAGAATGAAGAGTCGCTGACGCTGCTACGTTGTTGCTGGATTGCATAAAGATTCAGAACCTTTCGATGATAATGTTCGTTAGCTCGCTACATCGTACCTCTTGCACCTGCGGCTTTTTGCAACAGCACAAGCGTCTCAGCAGTGGTTAGGCTGGTGGGAACGGAAGCAGGGATGAATGCCATCGCAGCGACAAGAGACAGTTAGCCAGCGCCTCAGTCGCCGCTGGCGTTACGGCTGCAACAGCAACATCAAGATGGTCCATAAAATCGGATCACACCAAAGGGGTCGCGATATCGCGTTCTCAACGCTGTGGCGTAGGGGTTTTTCAGGCAAGTGGAGTCTCCGGCAGAACCTTCGTCATCAAATCTGCTAGGCCAAACGATGTTTGGACGTAGTCAATTGCCTGCCAGCCACTGTTTTCGTAAAGAACGCGCGCGTCCTCTGTTACCAAGTAGAGGCTTTTGCAACCGAGACGCAATGCCTCCTGCTCCAGCCGGTTAATCAACAACGCGGCTATTCCTTTATTGCGGTGGAATGGATGGACATACAGC
>NZ_JBFUAY010000208.1:0-7497 GCF_056406015.1 Rhizobium sp. P1_E1
TTATAACCCTGCCGGGCCGCCTGCGAGATCCAGCGCGCGCCCGCCAGCGGATCCTTCCTTAACTCATTACCATCGATGTAAAGGTCGCCCAGTCTAAGCTCGGCGTATATATGACCCATCTCTGAGGCACCCTGCAGGAGCAGTTCGGCCTGTGCCGGATCCCTGGCGAGAACGGTGCCATCGAGATAATATTTCGAAAGCGACTCCATAGCAGGTGCAAAGCCCTGCTTTGCACCTCTCCACAGCCAGTAGGCTGCCTTAAGCGGGTTCTTCTCGACGCCCAGTCCACCTTCGTAGATCAAAGCCAGATTGTATTCGGCAAAGACGTTCTTCTTGGCCGCACCGAGCACATACCAGTAGCGCGCCTCGTTGAGGTTTTTTTCGAGACCTCGTCCATCGCGATAGACATCGCCGAGCGAGCGATAGGCGATCGGAAAGCCTGCATCTGCTCCCGTCCGGTAGATTTCGCGCGCCTCGTCATGCCGGCCGGCGGCATCGATTGCGCGACCATAATTCATCAGGATGCGCAGGCTGTCCGGATATTGCTTGAGAGCGGTCAGACAAGCAGGAATGGCTTTACCGGGAGCGACCTGCTTGAAATAGACACCGACCGAGGGATCCGCGATTTCCTGGACATGGCCGGCCTCACGATCGCATTCGGTGATCTCGGGATAGAGTGGTGTATCGGCAAACTCCTCGTAGTTCGGCCTGATCTTCGTCGTGATACCCTGGATCTGATTGAGGTTTCCCTGAGAGGCGTCCTCCAGTCTCAGACGTGCAAGCTTGGAAAACACGCCGTTGGGAAAGCGCGTCAGATAATCCCGATATTGTTCGGGGCGTCCCTTTTCCGGGATCGCATTCCAGGTCGAGAGATCGTCTGCCGCATTGATCTTCCGATCGCTCGCAAGTCCTGCGACCTCGGTCTGTCCGCCGGAACTCTTGTTTTTGGCCTCGTTTAGTGAACCGATACGCATCTGCGCAAGATCCGTAAAAAGGCCGTTCGGAAAGCCGCGCAGATATGTCTCATAAGCTCCCACGGTGTCGACATCCGCGGCAGCCTGCCAGGACTGCGCGTCTTCAGTAGCCCGGGCGTTGAATTTTGGTATGCCCGCGACCGCGTTCGTAAAGAAGAATTCGCTTGTCAGCGAGGAATTGTCCCAGGGTACCTGCGCGCCGGCCGTCTCGTCGATGACGCGTTCGCGAACGCGCTTGAACACCTGCTCGATTGGCAGGCCCGGCGCCATCATGACCTCGGACAAGGCGCTTGTGAACGGGCTATTGCCCTTCGCGCCATCGGTTGCAACTTGGCCAGGCGCAGTGGCAAAGGCGATGAAGGTGCCAAGCGGTCCTGTAATCTTGGCAAGTCCCGGCACTGCCGCATCCGCCAGCGATATGTTCTTCTGTCCCCGCAGCGGGTTGTTGCGGCAGGCATCCAGGACGATAACCGATATCTTCGGATGGGCGCGTTCCAGTGCCTGCGTCACCATCCCGAGACCGAATGTCTCGAGCGGAAGGTCGGAGGGCGAACTGAGCTTGCTGTCGACTGGAATCAAATAATTCTCGTCATCATACTGGATGCCGTGGCCCGCATAATAGACGACAACACTGCTTTTATTGTTGACGGCGGCAATGAACAATTTCAGAGAATCGGCCATCTGCTGGCGCGTGCCATCCTTCAGAAAAAAGGTCTTGAAGCCCACTTTGGTCAGGGACTTCTCTATGAGTTCGGCGTCGCTCGCGGCATTCGGCAGGTGGGCAAACTGCTGGTAGCCACCATTGCCGATGACCAATGCGACCCGGTCCTCCGCATGTGCCACTGCACCCATCGCCGCGAAGATGAAAGCTGTTGTAACAAAGAGAAAGCGAAGCATCGGTCACGCCTGTTCAAAAGAAGGTCGAAATATATTCAACGCACGCCCGCCCGATGTCAAATAATGGCCTCAAAAGGAGTCGTCGATGTCAGTAATCTAGTCAGCCGGGGAAAAGCACGAGCCGATCGTCAATCGCGCAAAGGTGTCGAAAGATTCCCGCTTCACCACGCACCTGATCGAAGGCTGCCAGCGTGTCTCTGGATGTCGAGAGGAGATCCTGATCCGGTTCGCTCCGGTGGCGAAGGTGATGCAGCAGCGTATCGTAGACGGAGCCGAGCAGGTCGTCGGTGTCATGCGCCGCTATCCATGTCATCCATCGGCCCGACCAATCACGTGACACCTCGGTCGGGAGGGCCTCCAGCGCCAGGTAATAATTCTGGTCGCGCGGTTTCATGAGCTTTGCCGTCAGCCTGACGCGCCGCCGCAAGGCGAACTCAAGGAGATCGCCGAGATAAAGGAGTCCGACAGACGTGAGCGTGATATCGAATGAAAGATGTATCGTCGGATTGTTGCGCGAAAGGGCGATGAGGGCATCTACATGGCGGATGAACACCTCTGTCTGAAAGCCCTTTCGGATGAATTCGCCACATGCACCAAGGCCGTCCACCGAGGCCTGCACATGCACCGAGCGAAACGAGGGCCAGAGCTCTTCCACGCTTTTCCCCTTGAAGGAAAGCATGGTAAGATTGGTGTTATAGACGACATCGACATTGCCGGCCTGCCCGCTTTCCACCAGCGCCTGCATGATTTTCCAGTGCGTGTCATCGAAGAGCGGCTCGCCACCCGCCCAGTAAAGATGTCGGATCGTTCCACTGGCGACGGCCTCTTGAAGTTCCAGCAGTGATGCCTTGATCGCCTGTCCACGTCGCACTTGATAGGTGCGGTCCCAGGCGCCGACATGCGCTTCGACCCTGCCGATCGCGTCATTGGATCGTGCTTCGGCTTCCAGCGCGGTCGACGATCGCGGCCCGCAGATCCTGCATTTGAGATTGCAGATCGAATTGCGATAGTCGAAACTGAAGGGGGTCAATGTCGTGCTGCCCGACGCGTCCGTCTCGCTGACGGCATGGGGAAGCCATTCCTTCCATCGCTCGTTGATCTCATCCTTCAGGCTTTGGGCCCGGTTTCCGTCACCCTTGCAGAGACGACAGCGGTGGGGAAGCTCGTCGGAGAGCATCTGACGCCGCACCGTCCGCATGGATTCGCCGTTCCAATAATCCTGAAGGCTCGTCCCCATCTTGTCGTCGTCGACCTCAAAACGTCCAAGGTCAACTGCGCAGAGCCCGCGCACGCCTTGCGCATCGACATGGGCGTGCAGCCAGGGCATCAAGCAAAGGTTTCCGGGTACGGACAAGGCCACGATCTCCTGTTCTCTCGAAACCTTAGGCGCCAGCAAGCAACTCCGCGATCTCGACCGCGCCATTGCGCCAGCCGCCACGTGATGATGTCAGCCTGTCGCAGGCCGCGGCCAATCGTGAACGCGTGTCTTCGCACAACAAACGGTCGAGCTTGGCTTCGAGTTCACTCCCTGTGTCACTTCCGAGCAAACGCAGACCGACCCGATGATCTTCCGCCCAGCGTGCCCGATCGATTTGGCGATCCATGTCGCTTGTTTCATCCGGGACGAACAATGTCGGTACCGACCCTACAATGCTTTCGTGGAACGCATTGTAGCTCGACCTGAGGATTGCGCCATCCCAGGCCTTGCTGAAACGAAAGGAGGGGTAGGCGACGATTTTCGAGCGGTTCGGAGCAATCTCTTTCGATGATAATGATGAGGATAGGGCAGAAACGAGTTCCACAAGATGCAGACCCGGGCGACGCAACAGCCTCTCGGCAATCTCCTCATGGCGCCGGGCGAGATCCGGATTGGAGGTTCGTCCGATGTCGAGAAGCAYAATCGTCGCCTCCTGCGGCAGGCAAAGGGTCGCTCGCGCGGCGTCCCTTTCCAGGCGGTCGCCAGGGTCCGTCAGAAGGACCGGGGCCACGAGCCGAGCCTTATGGGCCTCACCCCGCGTCGGCCCAAGATCGTACTCCCTTGAAATCTCGCCCGGCTCGGCGACGATATCAAAATGGACCGATGCACCAAGATAGCCGGCATGGTGTTGCGGCCACATGGCGCGACGGATCCACATCGTCTTCAGCCAGGCACGCCGCTTCAACACGTCTACCAGGCCGTCGAACACGAAGTTCAGGTCGTAGACCAAGGTCTTGCTGCCCCGCGCGTCGAGGAGCAGTTCAATTTCCTGGGTCAGGCGCCGGTTCCATTCTACCGACTGTTCGCCGGTCGCAAGATGATGCGGCAAGAAATGGACGGAAAAGCCGAGGCTCCGCGCGATCGCTGCACTGTAGCTCATCGTCAAGAATGCTGCAGAAAAGCCTTTCGGAAGGTGCCTGGCGACTGCGAGTTGCCGCGTCAGGTGACCCTGACCGATCCCGTTTCCCGAGACGAACAGGATATCCTTCCCACCCCGATCAACCGCGCGTTGTCGTGGAATAGCCGGCATCGCCAGGGCCGGTATAAGGCACACGGAACGAGTGGGCATCGCCGGCCCGTCACCTGGGAGAATGAAAAGCGCATTGTTGTTGAAGCCGAACCAACAGCATTCCGGAATGTTAATCTCGCGCAGCCGCTCGCGGGGCACCAGTTCAGTTGCGTTGTAAGACGCGGAAATCGGCAGTACCGAGCCGAGCGTGCCGACAAGATCGTGAGGCGAAAATATCCTCATATGGTCGACTTGGCCGAACAGGCGGCTTCGCTCGGCTTGGTCGAGCACGCCGATGTGTTCCCGATAGCCTCCAGGCAAGAATGGCAGCGCAAATATGTGATAGCCGCCAGGTCTGACAAGCGCGTGCAATTGCCGTGCGACATCCGCGTAGTCACAGGGCAGGTGCTCGAGGACGTGATTGTGGATCACCAAATCGAATGACCGCTTTTCGAAACCAGTAAGATCGCGACAGAGATCGATCTGTTCTATCGTCGGGATGTCGCTATACTGCTCGATATCGACATCACCGCACCGATAGGAGGAGCCGTAGCGCCGGCTGAAGAACCTTGCGAGGCACGGCTCTGGCGCCAGATGCAGGATTTTTAAATCCTTTTCGAAGAACTTGTTGCGGTTCAGCCATTCGAAAAGCAGCCGATGCCGCTCGAGGGAATCGCAGGACAGACACCGCACGTTCTTCCGAAGAAATGCACTGTCAGGCCGGCCATAGGTGTCACCGAATGCGTGCCCGCCGCAAATGTTGCAGCAAAGCGTAACCGCCCCGTTTTCTGCCGGGTCGCTCATCCCCGTGTCAAGTCCCTGTCGGTTCGAACGATTCTGGCGTGGTCCTCCACGAAGCGTGCGATGAAGGCCGCGCCATTCGTCCATTCGATACTGGCACAGCGCGATGCGATGCGTTGCTGCTCAAGAGGGTCGAGAAGCTGCTCGACATACCTCGCCGCAAGTGGTAGGTCGAAGTCCCGCCGCAGCAGCCAGCCGTGGCCGGTGAGAGAGGCCCAGCGTCCACGATTGATCTGAAGATCCATCTCTTCGGCTTCGTTCGGAACGAAGAGCGTCGGAATTGCGCCAAGCACCTGTTCGTGAAAGGCGTTGTAGCCTGCGGCCGAGATGGCCGCATCGAAGGCCTTGCTGTAGCGAAAGCTTGGAAACAGCGATACGATCCGATGTCGCTCACCGAGTGATTCCGCCTGCTGGGCACCTACGGCGATCGGTGAGCGTATCTCAAGCGCGAGCGCCTTCGGGTGGCGCAGGACTTCCCGGATCAACCTGTTGCGCACCTCGCCCATGTCGAAATTGATTCCCGCGCCGAGCTGTATTGCAACCACAGTCGCATCATCCGGCAGGTCGAGCAGGTCGCGCGCGTCCTCACGACGAATCCGGTCCCTCGGATCGACATGCAGGACCGGGGGAACGACAAGCACCTCATGACGGCATGATTCGGTCGGTCCGTGATCGAAATCCTGCGCGAGTTCGCCCGGCTCGATTACAGCGTCGAAGCGGTCCGAATAATCCAGGAACATCGCGTGTTCCTGGCGCCACATTGGTCTCCGGACCCAGACTTTGAACAGCTCCGGATAGAGCGACAGGCAACGTGCGACCCCGTCGAAGACTGCGGTCGCATCATAGGCAAAGACGGTCGGTCGCAGGTGCGCGATGAGATTGAAGAGTTCCTCTGCAAGCGTGTTGTTCCAGTCGCCTGCCTCGGCACCCAAGGCGCGATGATGCGGCAGGAAATGGCATTGAAACCCTGCTTCGGCCGCGACCCTCATCGAATAGGCCATCGTCGTGAACACGGAATTCAGCGTGCGAGGCAGGCGCTGCGCGATCGCCAGTTGTTGCGTCAGATGGCCGACGCCGATGCCGTTCGAGGACATGAAGAGAACATTGCGCCGCGGGAGGGGATCGATTGCTCGCGGTGACGGCTGTTCGATCGAGAAATCCGGGCTTTGACCCAAGACCTTGCGGATCCTATCGGCATAGGAGGCTGCGGCATGGTTGTTCTCGACGAAGGACCTGGCGCGCGTCGACTGCTCGCGATAAAGGTTCGGATCGTCACTGTAGCGCTGGATGACCCGCTCGACATGGGCCGGGACCGAGTAGACCGCCGCGTCCTGAAAAAGGCTCTCGAAGGTCGGCGGAAGCACGACGACCAGCCCGACGGCGAGGGCCTCAAGGATCGTCCGGCCAAATGCTTCCGACCAGGACGGATCGTGGAAATATACGTAGAAGTCGAGCCCTGCGAGGAAGCGCGAAACGCCCTCCCATGCAAAGGGAAAGATCTCCCAGTTGGAAGGCAGATTGCCATATCTGTCGGTGAGATAGGCGCCACCGCCAAGAACGCGGATCCGGTAGCGCGTCGCATCGGATGGATAGATCTGTAGTACCTCGGCCGGCAACGGCCATTTCAAAGGGTCCGGTCGCGAATGACGGCCGATCACGATCGGCTGCGAAACCGGCCGATCCGGGCGCTGGTCCCACTCCTCGATATCGAGCAGATTGTCCCAGTTGATATCGAGGACGGTCACGCCATCCCGCAGGCAGACAGGGAGGGTCGATCGCACGACAGCGCTGACCGGAGCGAGAATGGCGGGCCTGCCGAAGGTCTCGCGTACATGCTGCGTGACACGTTGAAGATCATACTGGATACGGTCAGCAGCATCGAGGACCGGATGATGCAGTACGACCAGAACCATGTCCGCGATGATCTTGACGGGTCTATCCGGCCTGTTTTCCATGATCGTCGGATGGTGGACCTGGACCATCGCCGACCGGATCAGCTGATCGGGATCGAGACGTTCCGTAAGCCCCTCGTCGATCAGCCGGCGGAGCTCCGGATGCATCTGAAATGGCAGACTGATCAGTGGACCCTTGACAGCCAGGAGCCCGGTGCGCAGTCCGGCCTTGGCTGCAGCCGTGATTTCRGCGACAAGTGCCGTCGACGTGCCTCCTTCGAAGCGGACATCTGCCACATAAACAATATCGAGGTTAAGCATCATCGGCGACCCAGTGCGATTCCGGGAGCTGAGGCGATGAAGGCTTCCACATTCTGCCCGTAGCTCAGGATATGGATCGGCTTCCATTTCGACATGAGAAGGGCCCAGCGTCGTTCGAGATAGAAG
>NZ_JBFUAY010000209.1:0-7469 GCF_056406015.1 Rhizobium sp. P1_E1
GCGTGTATCCAGCTCCACAACGGAGTCCGCATACTTGCTCTTCGAGATCGATTTGCCCTGGAAGTCCGGGGCCGGCATGTTCGGCTGGTGCACTTTCATGAAATTGACGTTGATGAAGAAAGGCTGATCCGGCGTCTTTGCAGCTTCATCAAGAAAGCCCAGTGCCGCTTTCTCTACGTAGCCGTCGAAGAACGGAATGCCGACAACGCCTTCCTTGCCGTCGATCACAGGCGTATCGACATATTGACCGTTGATCTTGAAGTCTTCCTTTACCTCACCTCCGGCCTTGCCGGACAGCGAGCCCTTTGTCACTTTCTGGAACAAAGCGCGGGTTTCCGCATCCATATCAGGGAACCAGGTCGGGTCGGCATAGGTGTAGGCATTGAGGTGATAGAGGCCGACATACTTCATTTCGTCGTAACCCTGCGCGATCGGAAGCGCATAGTCCGCCTCCCCGAGGTGCCATTTGCCGGTGAAATAGGTGTGATAGCCACCGCGCTTCAGAACGGAGGCGAGCGTCCATTCCGCTGCGGGCAATCCGCCGCCTTGGCCTTGAAATGCCACCGTCGTCATGCCGCTGCGGTTCGGAATGCGTCCCGTCTGCATGGCGGCGCGGCCGGGCGTGCAGCTCGGTTGGGCGTAGAAGGAAAAGAAGGTCATGCCTTCGTCGGCCAGCTTGTCGATGCTCGGGGTCGGCATCCCGCGGCCCTCACCTCCGCCGTAAGGCCCGAGATCGCCGTAGCCGGTATCATCCGAAACGATGAACAGGATGTTGGGTTTTCGTTGGGAGTCTTGCGCTTGCACGGGCGAGGCTGCGCACCAGAGAACGGTGGATGTAGCCAGTGCTCCGATACAGCGGATAAGGATTCTGCTGTTCATTTCAAATCCCTCCGTTGACGTTCTTGAATGACGGAGCCACTCGCGGACAAGGCTGCGATTGCATGCGTCGATTCAACTGGACTGCTTAAAATGAAGATCCCGACGGAGCTGCCTCCGGCAGGGATGCGAGGGCCGGCCGCATCTCTGCTCCGGCCCGCTGAACTTTAGCGAATGCTGCCTTCGCTCGATATTGTACTTTGGGGAATCTCTTCATGCAGCGGCAATCGATAGTAGTGATGCGCAGATGACGCCGTAGCGGGAAGCTGTTATTCTAGGCCGGTTTGGGGGGAAGCTGATGGGCTTGGGCGAATGGTCAGGTCGATTATGCTGCACTGCCTTTTTGTTGGCGGTGTTCGCCCCGAGTATGTCCAGTCGTCAGGCCGCAGCCTCCGACACCTCGATTGCCGTCATCGACCGGGTTCCCCGCGTCCTCGTTCTCTACCCCTATGACGAGAGGATCGCGGCAACGACCGCTGCCGGAGAGGCGTTGCGGAGCCGTTTGCTGGAGGCGACCAACGGCAAGATCGATCTGTTTTCCGAGTTCCTGGATCTCTCGCGGTTTCCGGAAGGCGACCATGTCGCGCGCATGGCCCGATATCTGGGCGAAAAATACGCAGTGCGCCGCCCCGACGTGGTCGTGGCCGTCGGCAGCGAATCGGCCAGCTTCATAGTCGCGAACCACGGCACGATCGCGCCCGGCGCAAAGATCGTCGCCGCTGGTTTCGRCACCRCCACCGCCGAGAAGATCGATTTGCCGGATGACGTGATCGGAGCCTTCACGACATTCGACATTCTGAAGACAGCCGAGATGGCCCGCAGCCTTCAGCCCGATGCCCGCCACCTCTACATCGTCGGAGGCTCGTCCGACTTCGACCGCGGATGRCTGGCGACGGCCCGCACGGATTTGAAACAGTTCTCGAAATCCTATGATACGACGACCTATCTGGAAGATCTGACGATCGATGAATTTGTCGAGCGCGTATCCCGCGTGCCGCCCGACAGCATCATCCTGGCATTGACGATCTTCAAGGATCGGGCAGGGCGCAACTTCATTCCGCGCGACGCGATCAGACAGATTGCGGCGACCGCCAGCGCGCCGGTCTATGGGCCCTATCAGACCTACATCGATCATGGCGTCGTCGGCGGCAATACCGTCACATTCGAAGCACTGGGCCGGACCGTCGGCAACCTTGTCATCGATGCGATCGCTGGCAAGCCTGTGTCGGATCTCGAAGCGCCCCAGACATATGTCGCCGATGCCCGGCAACTCCAGCGCTGGGGGCTCGCCGAAAAGGATCTGCCGCCGGGCACAATCCAGATGCACAAGAAGAGGAGCCTCTGGGAGGAGCACTGGGCAATTCTGGTGGCGGGGAGCGGCCTCGTGCTGGCGCAGGCCAGCATCATCTCGGTGCTCTTGTTCGAGCGGAGGCGCCGCCGCGATGCCGAGAGCCGGTCGCGCCTTCACTTGCTCGAAGCCGTCCACCTTAACCAGTCGGCGACAGCCGGAGCATTGTCCTCGTCCATTGCTCACGAACTGAACCAGCCCCTTTCGGCCATCCGAAACAATGCCGAGGCAGCCGCGGTGCTGCTCCGAAGTGTAAACCCGGATCACCAACTGATTCAGCAGATTCTCCTCGACATCCAGGAGGACGATCAGCGCGCAGGCGATATCATCAGCCGGATGAGAGGGTTGCTCAAGAAGAGAAGCGAGATCGATTGGCAGGAGTTCGATCTGAACGATGTCACGTCGAGCGCAATCCATATCATTCACGGCGAGGCGGAACGGCGCGGAATTACGCTGACCTCAACACAGCCGCCCGGCGAGTTGCCGGTACGTGCCGACAAAGTTCATGTGCAGCAGGTTATCCTCAATCTGGCAACCAATGCTATGGACGCCATGCTGGACGCCGTCCCGGCCGGGAGAACGCTTACGTTTACAACAGGACTGGCGAACGAGAAGGCGGAACTGCTGGTCTCCGACACCGGAGACGGCATTCCCGAGGAGAGGCTGATCCGCATCTTCGAACCGTTCTATACCACCAAGCAGGCGGGCACGGGGCTGGGTCTGTCCATAGCCCGCGCCATTCTCGAGACCTATGGCGGCACCATTTGCGCCGACAACCGCCCCGAAGGAGGCGCGGTCTTTCGCGTGGCCCTGCCTCTCGCCCACAGGGAGGAGCGATCGAGATGAAACCGGTTGTCCATATCGTCGATGACGACAAATCCTACCGGACAGCGACCGCAAGGCTGCTTTCCGCACATGGTCTCAGGGTCGAAACCTATGAGTCCGGGGACCAATTTCTTGCCCGCCTTTCCACTTGCGAACCGGGATGCGTTCTCCTCGACCTCCAGATGCCCGGCCAGTCCGGGTTGCAAATCCAACGCCGATTGTGCGAGCAGGCACCGCTATTGCCGGTCGTGTTCCTCACGGGGGAGGGAGACATAAAGGCAAGCGTCGAGGCGATGAAGGCGGGTGCCAAGGATTTTCTGGAGAAGAATTCGACCGCGGCGGCATTGATGGAGGCGATCAATCGCGCCCTCATCCAATGCGAACGACAGCAGGCCCGTCACGATCGTCTTCAAGCCCAGCGGGCATTAGTCGCGAGTCTCAGCCCGCGCGAAGCGGAAGTGTTCCGGCTCGTTATACGTGGCCATCTCAACAAGCAGATCGCTTATGCGCTCGGCATCTCGGAGCGGACGGTGAAGGTGCATCGCCATCAGGTCATGGAAAAGCTCGACGTACGCTCGCTGRCCGAGGTGGTGTCGATCGCTGCATATATTGGTCTCATCGACCAGGATACAGCGGCGCCTTCCCCTTAGGACAATATCAATCGACGTCCCGCCGGCCTAATTTGATCGGGAACCATTATCTCTCATATCGTCAAAAGAGGTGTATGAGGTGGAGAACCCTCGCCGCACGGTCGCGGTCGTCGATGATGACGCAAGCCTAAGGCGCAGTCTCGGGCGGCTGCTTAATGCTTACGGTTTTCAGGCCAACGAGTATGCATCGGCCGAGGCCTTTCTCAGTCGCGATCCCAAAACGACGATCGACTGCCTCGTCCTTGATATCGACCTCGGTGGCATGTCCGGCATCGATTTGCAACGCAGGCTGAAAGCCGAGGGAACAACCCTTCCCGTGATTTTCATCACGGCACTGGAAACCGGCTCCGCCAAAGCGCAGGCGGAAAAGGCGGGATGTGTTGCATATCTGCAGAAGCAATTTTCCGGAGCTACATTGATTGCGGCCATCAACAAGGCGTTGGGATTGTGAACCGATAAGGGCGGAGGCATGTGCTCTCGAAGCGCGCGACGCGCATTCGAGACCGCCCGGGGAGCATGGATTCGTCGTCATCACATTCCATCGTGGTACTGCGACCAGATCAAAGCGGTTCACTCACTGGTGCCGTTGATGAACACCTAGAAGGCGACCTCAGCGGCCATAAAACCTCTGTCGGGAACGCCCTTGAATGCCGCAAGGTCTTGAATCCTGGATCTGGATTGCCAATCTGGCGGGGACCGACATGATGTGAAGGGAGTTCGACGGCAGGCATGAGCGAGGTTCAACGACGGGGACTCTTGGCGAGGCTCAATGCATATGAGCCGCTAACATTGATCATGGTGGCATCGATCGCCGGTGGATTGTTCCTGCTCCAGCGACTGACGAGCGAAGTCCTGGAGGGTGAGACATTCCGCTTTGACGAGGCAATCCTGCTGGCGTTGCGACGGCCGGGAGAACTTGCCGTGCCGATCGGTCCCGGCTGGCTGACGCATGCCGTCGACGATATCACTGCCCTCGGCGGCATCACCGTTCTCTCGCTGATGACGGTTCTCGTCACCGTCCATCTTCTGCTCGACCGGCGCTGGCCGATCGCAATCTTCGTCTTTTCCTCTGTGCTGAGCGGCTGGCTGGCGAGCACGCTCTTGAAGATCCTCGTCGCGCGGCCGCGCCCCGACATCGTGCCGCATCTGGTCGAAGTGAGCGATCTCAGCTTTCCCTCCGGACACGCGATGGTCTCGGCGGTGACCTATCTGACGCTTGGGGCGCTGCTGGCCCGGACACAGCGTTACCGGTCAACGCGGATCTTCGTCATGGGCACCGGCGTCTTCCTCGCCGTCCTCATCGGCTTGAGCCGAATCTATCTCGGCGTCCATTATCCCACGGACGTCTTCGCCGGATGGTGCGCCGGTGCGCTCTGGGCGCTTGGCTGCTGGCTGATCTCGAAGCGGTTTATTCCGAGCCGCGCGCCAGATGATGTTGCGGATGCCGCAAAACGGTAAGAAAAATAACAATTCAGCCCAGTACATGATCTCCGCCGGCATAACGGACAAGAACCATGACAACTCTGACAACGATCACTTCGACGGTCACGGCCGCATTTCTCGGCTCCTTCGTCGAGGTCGTTGAAGCCTTCACCATCATTCTCGCCGTCGGCGTTACGCAGAGCTGGCGTCCGGCCTTCATCGGCACCGGTCTTGCGCTCGGCCTTCTCGCTCTTCTCGTGCTGGCGCTTGGTCCACTGCTCGGGCTCATTCCGATCGAGCTGATGCAGTTCGTGATCGGAACACTGCTCGTTCTCTTCGGCCTGCGCTGGCTGCGCAAGGCGATCCTGCGGGCCTCGGGTTTCATCGCGCTGCACGACGAGGAGAAGGCTTTTGCGGCCGAGACCGACAGCCTGCGGCGTCAATCCGCCGAGCGCCGTGCCAATTTCCTGGCGGGCACCGCCGCCTTCAAGGCGGTGCTGCTCGAGGGGATCGAAGTGGTGTTCATCGTCATCGCTACCGGCGCTGGACACGGCATGATCGGCTATGCCAGCCTTGGAGCCGCCGCGGCCTGCTTGCTGGTGCTGATCATCGGCATCTTCGTGCACAAACCGCTCTCGGCGGTTCCGGAGAACAGCCTCAAATTCGTTGTCGGGCTGCTGCTCAGCGCCTTCGGCATATTTTGGGTTGGCGAGGGCGTCGGCGCCGACTGGCCGGGCGCCGATCTTTCGCTTCTGGCGATCCTTGCCGTGCTCGCCGTCTTTTCCTTCGCAGCAGTCCGGATGCTGCGTCAGTATTTCAACACCCATGCCGAGGTGGCCGCGTGATGAATATTCTTAAGGTCGCCTTGAAGGAATTCTTCGGCATGTTCATCGACGACGGCGCGCTGGCGCTGGCGGCACTGCTGCTGATTGCCATCGTCGGCGTTCTGGTGAAATTCGCCCATGTCGACGCGCTGCTCGCCGCTACTCTGCTTCTCCTCGGCTGTCTGCTGATTCTCGCCGAGAGCGTGGCGCGCGCGGCGCGGCAGAAGTTTCAGCGGAAATAGAGCCTTTCCTGGTCAGATTGAAGCATTCTCTTGGCTCAAACGGAGTCGGATGGTCGACCGGCCGGCGCGCGTCGTAGCCCAGATCTACGGCTAAGCCGGCCGGTCGATCAGCCGGCCCGTTTCAGCCAACCCTCCCGCAGATTTGCCGGGCAAATCTGCAAGACTTTAGAATCGCCGGACGCASCTATTGCTTCGCATGGCGAAGCAGTGCGGCCGGTGGGCCGGGCATCTTTGCGCCAGGATCAGAGGCGATCGGCTCGRACGTACCAAGGGGTATGCCCTTCGCCAATCGCCTCTGCCCTGACGAAAACCTGCTCCGGCAGAATGATTCAAGCTGACCAGGAAAGGCTCCAGCCTCAGACCGCTATTGCGGTACCTTGAACAGGTGGCGGATGCGCGTCACCAGCGAGGTCATCGAGCCACCGTTCAGCGTGGCGCCTTCGGTCGCGAAGGAATGCTGGCCGGTCTCGATGCGGCGCGACAAAGTGGCGGCAAGCTCTTCGGCGATACCGGGCCGGTCGTGCAGCAGCGGCGTCAGGCTCGCCTGGGCAATCTCGTAGACGACGACGAAGGTCAGCGCGCGCAGGCTGGCGGCCTCGCCAACGCCGATCAGCAGCCCGCTTTCGCCGAAATAATCGCCGGGCGCCAGCCGGCCGAGTTCGATTTCCTTATGGCCTTCCTGGCGCGTGGCGACGAGGGCGCCGCTGCGCACGATCATCAGCGATGCGACCGTATCGCCCTGCTCGATGAGGATGGAATCCTTTTTGTAGGTTCGACGTGTCATCGAGGCTGCGAGCGTTTCCTTCTCGTCCTCGGTCAGCGAGGAAAACAGCGGGATGGCGTCGAGAAGCTTGAGCGGCGTCGGCCGGTGCGGCTTCACCATCTCCTCCGATTGCAACTGGTCGGGCGGTGGGCCGGCGTCGAGCGGCCGCGCCAAGGTGAGGCCGGCGGCCTTGATATGGCGGTAGATGAGATCGAATATCTCGTTCTTCGCCGGCCCCGTCTGGCCGATATCCCTGACGCGGAAGGAGAGCTCCAGCTCCACTRCATCCGATGTCAGCGATTTGATCTGCACGCCGGGTTTCGGCTCGGTCAGGATCGAGCCGCTGCTCAAAAGCACGGCGCGCATGACCTCGATGATCGCCGACGGCCCGATCGTCGGCACGACCCGAACCGTCAGTGAGGCGCCGTGACTGCGGTCGGGGCTGCTGAGATTGGTCAGCCCGACCTTGGCCAGAAAGCTGTTGGGCAGGACGACGAGGTCGTTCGAGCCGTTCAGCAG
>NZ_JBFUAY010000210.1:0-7307 GCF_056406015.1 Rhizobium sp. P1_E1
GACGGGTATAGTCACCCCACTCCGAATGCCGTAATCGATCGCCTGGTCCCGAAAACGCCTGATTTCGGAATTTCCACGAGCGGGCCAATCGTCGGCCGTCCAGGAAAACATTTCCATGCGGCGCTTGGCTTCAGTAACGACCGGGTCGATGCGGGAGTACTGGCTTTCGAGATAAACGCCCTGCCATTCCTCCGGATAGGAGTTGAATGTGCGGATTTCCAACCCCTCAGTCTGCAGATAAGCAAAACGGTCGCAGCCACATGCGTGCGCGAAGGTCTTCAGAGCACTTTTGATCATACGTTCATCATGCGCGGCTTCTGTCATATCGATGAGAGAGCGAAGGTCACCGTCCACTAACTTTTCTCCTTTTACGACGGTGCAAGCCTCCCACTCGTCGCGCCGTTCTGACGCCACGAGGTACCGGTTGCCACCGTTCGGCTAGCCGGAGCCACATGGGACATTGGACGATACGGCAGTTGCTTCTACGCGAAGCAGATCCACGTTCGTTGCATCGCCTAGGTCTATTCACCTCTCCCGAGTATTCAACTCTTTCTGATCTAAAGACGATGATCTTTGTAGAGAATTTTAGTCACACCTGCGCCGCCACGCGGAATGACCTTGCGACGTTCAGCGAAGTATCGAAAATCTGAGGGTCCTTTACCTAGTTAGCGGCCGATATGCACAGACGGAAAAGCAATATCTTGATCGACCAGGACGTTGAACTTGTAGCCCGGTCGGATGTGAATCGTCGACTGAACGTTCAGATTCTTCGAGATCGACTCTTCCGCTACCCGGCCGAATGATTCGGCAAAATTACGTCGTGCTGCATCCGAGGCCGTGTCCTGCGTAGCGAGCGTCGAACTCTCAGGCATCGACATATCGATACCCGTCCCGATGATTGCCACCAGCGCCGCCGAACCGAAAGTCCTCCAGAGATGGCGGTCGACCTTATCCTTGAAGCCCCCATATCCTTCCGCGTCCGTGCCAGCCATGCCGCCRATCTGCAGGGTAGACCCATTCGGGAAAATGAGGTCCGTCCAGACGACGAGAACCCRTTCCTGGCCGAAGGACACCTTGGAATCGTAGCGACCGAACAGCTTTGCACCCTGCGGGATGAGAAGGCGGTAGCCGGTCGCGCTGTCGAAGACATTTTGGCTGACCTGAGCGGTAATGCGCCCTGGCAAATCTGAATTGAGGCCGGTGATCAAGGTGGCGGGAATGACCGAGCCGCGTTTCAATTCGTAAGGGGAAATCTGCGGCACGACCTGGTTTGGCAAGTAGCCGAGATCCTTGATATCCTGATTGAAAAAATCCTCTTTCGAGGTCTGCCCGTTCTGATCGAAGTTCTGTCCCATCAGGCCGGATTTCATGGCGGCGGCATAAAGGTCTGATGCACTGTTTGCTGCGACATTTGTCGGCTGACGGCTGGTGTCATTGGTGGAGATTGCAGTCTTCTCGACATCGGAAATGTCAACCTTCAGCGGCGAATCGAGCGCCGTGGCACGAGCCTGAAGGCGGGCCATGCGTTGGCGCTGCGCCTCGCGCATATATTGTTCATCCTGCTCTCGCTTCAGGCGAGCCTTCCACTCCTCCTCGGATTCAAGCATTCGCCGACGGTCTGGTCGCTCAATTGGTTGGCGCTCAGTGACCGGTTCCTGCTTCTCCGTTCTTTCCACTACGACAGGTGTCGGCTGGAACACCTCCTGTTTTTCCGGCTCACCGATAATGCCATCGGTGACGCCCCGCTTGAGTTGATCCCCGAAACTCGTTGCCGGATTGTTAGAAGCATCGTCCATGTTTCCACGATTGAAAGATAGTCCGCGCAGTGACAGACCAATCACAACAACGCCGATAAAAACCACGACGACAATAATTGCTATGATGATCGGCAAGCGGTTGAGCCGGCGCATGCCATTCTGTTCGTCTGCTTGGCTGGACGTGCCGAGTTGGAGCGACTGGGCCATGTTAGTCTCCGTCAGTTGCGCTGCATGATCGAAAGCGGACTGGTCGGCGCTGCGCCGGCCGCGGTCGGCGTATAAGCTCGGCTCAGAGCGATTGACGAGGTTGAGACCCGTGCCAGAATTTGTCCGTCGAAGCCCTCGATCGCATAAGCAAGCTCGACGGGCTTAGCGTCCTTAGCGACCTTGCCGTCCGTGACGACCCTATAGCCCCATCCTTTCAGGGCTGCTTCGAGGGCAGTCGCGAATTCCGACTTATCGTTTTCCATTGCAATCGTGGTCGTACCGCCAGCCGGGCCGATCTGCTCAGCCAAGCGGCTTGCCATGTCGCCGGCGATGGCGCTCGCAGCCGGTCCGGCGGCGGCCACAGGAGCGGAACTTGTGGGCAATGCGTCTTCCGCTGTTTGGCAACCGGAGAGCGACGTGGCCGCGATGAAGAATGCGAATAGCTTCCGCATGGTTCAGCCTCCCCGCCGGATCGTGATTTTCTGCTGCCGCCAACCGACACCGGAAACGAGGATCGCCTTGTCGATCGTATAGTCGACGGTCATCATGTCGTTCTTCATCCGGTAGTTGACGATGCGATTTTGACCGCCGGAGACGAYGAAGAGCACTGGCGCGTCCTGGCCAGAGATCGACCTCGGGAACTGGATGTAGGTCTTCACCCCGTCCGAATAGACCCGTTTCGGCCTCCACGAGGCGTCGCCGCTGATTGAATAGGAAAAGTTCAGCTTGTCTGGCGCGGTGCCTGGAATGCCGCCCGTCTCGAGACGGGCGTTGATGTCGGCGAGCTTGGTCGGCACGTCTTCCGGATATTCGAAACCAATGCGCGCGATGTACTGGCTCGGATGGGACTTGAGCTGGATATGATAGGTGCGCCGCGATGTCGTCACGACCATTGAGGTGAGAAGGCCCGGCTCCGACGGTTTGACGATGAGATGGATCGCCTGTCCGCTTGTGGCCCCCGAAGTGGCCGGCTCTACCTTCCAGCGCACGGTGTCGCCGACGAGGACGTCGCGAACGATCTCGCCACCCTGAAGTTCGATGTCGCAGACCTGTAGAGGAGAGCAGACGACGGACGGCTGGGTCTCGCCGAACAGAAAAGTGACCTTTCCGTCCGGACCAGTCGTGACCAGTCCAGGCGTGCCGCGCCACTTTCTGGAAAGATTTGTTCCTTTCACCTCGTTGCTCGTCATGCTTTGCGCCTGCGCGCCCGCCGCAAGCAAGAGTCCAGCCATGCAGCCGGCGGCTGCGATCAATCCCGATTTTTTCATTGAAGGAATCCCTGCCGTTAAAGCTGTGCCGTCCAGTCGAAATCTCGGACGTAGAGGCCGATCGGATTGAGGCGGATCGTCGCCTCATCCTGTGGCGCGGTGAGCGTCACCGTTGCGATCCCGCGAAACCGACGCGTGCCGGTTTCCTTGCCCTTGCGGTCCCGCTCGTATTCCGTCCAGTCGATCTGATAGGTCTGGTTCGAAAGCGCCACGATGTTGTTGACCTCGATGGCAACTGTCGAAGACTTCGCCTTCTCGAACGGAGAATTGCCCCGAAACCAGGCGTTGACCTTCTCCGTCGACGGATCGGACGTGCGAAGAAGGGCGTAGGTGCGGTCGATGTATTGCTTCTGCACCACCGCATCCGGCGTGATCGAGCGAAAGCTTGTGACGAAGTTGCCGAGAGTGGCGCGCACCACGCGGACATCGGCATACTCGATCTGCTCGGGGAAACCTGCCGTGACTGCGGTTCCGAGCTTGTCGACCTCGACGACGTAGGGCACCAGCCTCACTTGCGTGCTCAGATACATCGCGTAGCTAAAGCCGATGACGGCCATAACCAGACCGAGGACACCAACAATGCGCCATGCGGCTGCGGCCTTCACATAGGAGCCATAGCGTTCGCTCCATTCCTGGCGAGCGGCAAGATACGGGTTTTCCGGAGCGCGGTTTGCGGCCATTTGTTCTTCCCTTGTTTCGATTATGGTTTGTCGTTGCGTTCAGGAAGAGGTTTTGGTCCGCTATGACCGCCACGCTGTTCATCGAGCTTCGCGTTGGCCAATCCAAGAATGGACCCCGCATAGGCGCCGGGAGAACCGATCGCTTTTTCCTTCGCGGCTGATCCCGCAGCCTGTGCGCCGGAAGTGAAGCTCGCGCCCACGCCGCGAAGAGCAGCACCTGCAGCGGATGAACCGCCAGCTCGTGCGGCTTGAGCCGCCGCAAACCCCGCGCCGGCAGCGCCGGCGGCGAGGAAGCCAGCACCAGCTGCGAAAGACGCCGCTTGCCCACCGTGTCGGATTGCCTCCATACCACCGGAGACGGATGCGCCCTGCACAACGCCCTGCATGATGTTCGGGACATACATCGCGATAATGAAGACAACGACGGCAATTCCAGCGATGGCGAGAGCGGTTTGAAACTGGTCACCGATATCGGGCTGGTTGGCGAGGCCGATTAGCACTTCGGAGCCGATGCGGGAGATCATGACGAGCGCCATGAGCTTCATACCGACGGAGAAAGCATAGACCAAATAGCGAATCGCAAAATCCTTGGTAAAGGACGATCCACCAAGGCCAAGCATAATCATGCCGGCAAGCAGGCCGATATACATCTCGACCATGACCGACACAAAAATCGCGGCGACAAGGGAAAACGCGATGACCGTCACGACCATCGCGAATGCGGCTGAGATTGCCAGGGCATTGTCCTCGAAGAGACCGAACTGAACCTTCTCAGACATCTTCGTTGCAACTGCGAGACCGGCGTTGAATACGTCAGCTGGCGACGCCGTCCCTCCCCCTGCGCCAATCTGGAAGAGACTATCCACGACCGCCTTGGCGAAGGTCGGTCCTTGCGCGAGCACGAACGCAAAGAACCCAACGAACAAGATCCGCCGAACCAGTTCGGCGAACCAGCTATCCAGAGAGGCGGACTGGATTGCCAGCCAGACGGCGGCAATACCGATCTCGATCGTTGCGAGGATCCAGAACAAAGATCTCGCAGCGTCCATAACGGTGGTTTCCCACCCCTTCGCTGCGGTCGTGATCTGGCTCTGGAGCGATGTCAATACTGACCCCTCTTGCGCCAGCGCCGGCTGGGCCGCGACCGCTGCGAAGGCGGCCAGGAGCATGGCGGCCTGTAGCTGACGGAGTTTCGTTGTAGCTGTCATCCTGTCACCATTCGACTTTCATCTTTTCGCCGCCAGATGTGGGGTGATCGCTCGACGAGCCGAAGAACTTCGCGCTGCGTTCCTGARCCTCCTGCTTCTCGGAGATCAAAAACCAGATGCCGGCGCTTGCCGCGGCCACGATCGTTGCAATCGCGATGAGAGTTGCGTTCGTTCTCACCATTCCACCTTCATCTTCTCGCCGCCTGAAGTGGAAGGAGCCGTCGCACTGAAGAATTTTTCGCGCCTAGCCTGTGCCAGATCCTTGTCCGTTTGTTCCGTCTGCAGCCAGGTTCCCATCATCGTCATCTGCTCCGAGACGAGCCCGCGCAGCTTCTGCATTTGTGCGACTTGCTGGGCGGCGATCCCGTGGCCGACCTGCAGTGCCTTCATCTGTCCGTCTGCCGAATCGGACATGGAACGAAGCGACGACATCGTATCTTCCTCGCTATCGAACTGCTCGGCCGTCAGGCTCGCAGCCTTCAGTGAGCTGCCGATCGTGTCGCGGTTGGTGTCCGACCAGGACTGGTAGGTCGAGGAGAACGTCGCGTTATCAGGCAAATTCGTCTTGAGATCGGCATAGCTCTGAAAGCGCTGCTGAAGAACATCGTCGGCGTTGCCCATCGAAAAGGCGATGCCCTGTCCCTGGTCGACGATGCTGCGCAGCTGGTTGAGATCGCTTTCGACCTGACCCCAGACATGGTCAGGAAGCTGCGCAGTGTTTTGAAGCATGTTCTCGTAGATCTTCAGCTGGTTCTCGATCTGCTCTGCAAGCTGGCTGATCTGAGTCAGCTGATTGTCGACCTGGATGCCGGAGCTTTTCATGAGGTCCACGAGCTGCGCATTGTTGGCGAGCTGCGTCCATTCCGTCGCAGCGCCGGTGGCTGTACCGGCTTGCACTGAGCCTGCAGCTCCGATCGTGAGCGCGGCGGCCGCCAAGCAGGCGAGCCATCTATTTGAGTAGCGGTGCGGCATCGTGAACCCCTCTCGTTTCAAGCCAGTGGATTGGCCAGTCGTGACCATTTTCGGATTTCAGTGCGCGGATGCGTTTTAGGTCCTCCTTGCCCGATGCGCCGACAAAGCTCAGGGCGACTGGCCCAAGCGACATGTCAAAGAGCCGCCGGCCTTCCGGCGTGGCAACGTAGTACTCGCGCTTCGGAGTGGCGGTTGCGACGATTTCGATCTGCCGCTCGTTGAAGCCGATGCGCTCGTAGAATTCGCGCGTTCCCGACTCGCGAGCGGCGCCGTTCGGAAGGCAAATCTTGGTCGGGCAGGATTCCTTCAGGACGTCGATAATCCCGGACCGCTCAGCGTCCGAGATCGATTGGGTCGCAAGGACCACTGCGCAGTTGGCCTTACGCAGCACCTTCAGCCACTCGCGAATCTTGTCGCGGAATACCGGATGGCCGAGCATCAGCCAGGCCTCGTCGAGCACGATCAGGCTCGGCGACCCATCCAAGCGTTTCTCGATCCGGCGGAACAGATAGGTCAGCACCGGCACGAGATTGCGCTCGCCCATGTTCATCAACTGCTCGATCTCAAAGGTCTGAAAGGCACCGAGTGTGAGGCCATCCTCTTCCGCATCGAGGAGTTGGCCCATGGGACCATCGACGGTGTAGTGGTGCAACGCGTCCTTGATCTCGCGCAGCTGCACGCCGCTGACGAAATCCGAGAGCGAGCGACCAGAGGCGCTCGCCATCAGGCCGACTTGCCGAGATATGGCGTTACGATGATCGGGAGTGATGGTGACGCCCTGCAGGCCGACCAGCATCTCGATCCATTCCGTCGCCCAAGCCCGGTCGGCATCACTTTTGAGTTCGGAGAGTGGGCAGAAGGCCAATGCCCTCCCCTCTTCCGCATTGTCGCCGCCGATCTCATAGTGGTCGCCGCCGGCTGCGAGCGTCAGGGGCAGAAGTGAACTGCCTTTGTCAAAGGCGAAGATCTGCGCATTTTCGTAGCGACGAAACTGCGCGGCGATCAGGGCGAGCAACGTCGACTTGCCAGAACCGGTCGGACCGAAAATCAGCGTGTGGCCGACATCATCGACGTGCAGGTTCAGACGAAACGCTGTCGAGCCGCTAGCAACCTGCATCAAGGGCGGCGAATTCGGTGGGTAAAAGGGGCATGGCGCGACCGGGTTTCCGGACCAGACCGAGTTCAGCGGAATCAAGTCGGCGAGATTGCTGGTGT
>NZ_JBFUAY010000211.1:0-7283 GCF_056406015.1 Rhizobium sp. P1_E1
GTCCTTCCCCAGGACTATGTGAAGTTTGCCCGCGCCAAGGGATTGCGAGAGCGGCGGATCATTTCCGTGCACGTTCTCAAGAACCTGATGATCCCGGTGGTGACGATTATCGGTCTCGAGTTCGGCTCACTCATCGCCTTTTCGGTCGTCACCGAAAGCATCTTTGCGTGGCCGGGCATGGGCAAGCTCATCATCGACTCGATCAACCTTCTCGATCGCCCCGTCATCGTCGCCTACCTGATGATGATGGTGCTGCTCTTCGTCGTCCTCAACTTCATCATCGACATCTGTTATACCCTTCTGGATCCGCGGGTCCGGCTGGAAGGAAAGGCTTGACCCCATGGCCGAACCACACACGCAAGACACAAGCGCTCCAACGCCCGAACCCAGTCGTCTGTCGAAAGGGATCGCGGATTTCTTCAGCTCTCCGGCAGCTGCGATCGCCTTCCTCACGCTGGTGATCATCTGCTGCCTGGCGCTGTTTGCGCCATGGATCTCTCCGCAAAATCCCTATGATTTGATGCAGCTCGACATCATGGATGGACGACTGCCGCCGGGGTCCGAATCCATGACCGGGCTCGTCTATCACCTCGGTACCGACAGCCAGGGCCGCGATATCCTGTCCGGCATCCTCTATGGGCTGCGCACCTCTTTGCTGGTGGGTGTTCTGTCGGCTTTCGCCGCTGCCATCATCGGAACCTCAGCCGGCTTGTTCGCCGCTTACATGGGAGGGCGCACGGAAACCGCGATGATGCGGCTCGTCGACCTGCAGCTGTCGTTTCCCACAATATTGATGGCGCTCATGATGCTCGCCGTGCTCGGCAAGGGTGTGCCCAATGTCGTGATCGCACTGATCATCGCCGAGTGGGCGACCTATGCCCGCACGGTCCGCGGCACCGCTCTGGTCGAGCGCGAGAAGGAATATATCGAGGCGGCCCGGATGCTGCGCCTGCCCGGATGGCGCATCCTCTTCAGGCACCTGCTGCCGAACTGTCTTGCGCCGGTCATCGTCATCGCCACGATGCAGATCGCGAGGGCAATCGGCCTCGAAGCAACCTTGTCCTTCCTCGGTCTCGGTGCATCTGTGACCGAACCCTCGCTCGGCATGCTGATCTCGACGGGCTACCAGTATCTTCTGACAGGCCTCTACTGGATCAGCTTCTTTCCTGGCATTGCCCTTCTGGTCACGATCGCGGCGATCAATCTCGTCGGTGACCGGCTGCGCGATGTGCTCAACCCGAGGAACATGTCATGACCCCATTGCTGCAAGTGAGCAATCTTGTCACCGAATTCGGCGGCGGCAGGGGACGCCCCAGCCTTTGCGCCGTCAATGATGTGTCGTTCACGGTGGAGCGCGGCAAGGTCCTTGGTCTCGTGGGAGAATCCGGATCCGGAAAGTCGGTGACCGGCTTCTCGATCATGCGGCTCCTCGATAAACCCGGCCGGGTTGCCGGCGGCCGGATCATCTTCGACGGCGCCGACATCGCGAAATATTCGGACGAAGAGATGCGGCAGCTGCGCGGCAAGCGGATCGCCATGGTATTCCAGGATCCGACGATGACGCTCAACCCGGTCCTGACGGTCGGGACGCAGATGGTGGAAGCCGTTCAGGCACACGAGCGAGTCCCGAAGGATGCCGCCCGGCAGCGGGCGCGGGATGCTTTGGCGCTCGTCGGAATACCAAGCCCTGAAGAGAGGCTTGCCGCCTATCCGCATCAATTTTCCGGCGGAATGCGCCAGCGCGTGGCGATTGCCATCGCGCTTCTTCACAAGCCGGACCTTATCATCGCCGATGAACCGACAACGGCGCTTGATGTGACGATCCAGAGCCAGATCATTTCCGAATTCCAGAAACTCACCGAAGAGGGAAATACGGCGGTGATCTGGATCACCCACGATCTGGCGATCGTTTCAAGATTGGCCGACGAGATCGCCGTCATGTATGCCGGCCGCCTCGTCGAGACCGGACCGGTGGGCAAGGTTCTGACTGATCCTCACCATCCCTACACTGCCGGTCTGATCGCGTCGGTGCCTTCGCAAAACAGACGCGGAGAGCCCCTTCACCAGATCCGCGGCATGACACCGGCCATCAACCGCCTCCCACAGGGATGTAGTTTTCGTACGCGTTGTGATCGGGCAACCGACGGCTGCCTGGTCATGCCAGAGCTCATGCCGGAAGGCGATCGCTCCTTCCGCTGCATTCATCCCGTAACGAAAGAATTAGCATGATGACCGCGACCGCCGCGCCCCTGATCGAAGTGAGGAACGTGTCGCAGCGCTTCGGAGCCAAGCCCGATTTGGCCGCCAAGATCGCGCTCAAGCTCAAGCTGGCCAAACCCGCGCCTGTCGTTCACGCGCTTGACAACGTCAGCCTCAGCATTCGGCCCGGAGAGGTTGTCGGCCTTGTCGGTGAAAGCGGCTGCGGGAAGTCGACGCTCGGCCGCGCCATTGCAGGGATCACCTCGCCGAGCCAGGGTCACATTCTCTGGAAGGGGATGGATCGAAGCGCCATGTCGAAAGGCGAGCAGCATCAGTTTGGTCTCGCCAGCCAGATGATTTTCCAGAACCCGATGGCGGCTCTCAATCCGCGCATGACCGTCGAGGAGCTTATCTGGGAGGCGCCTCGAACGCATGGGCTTGCCCGCTCGGCGGAACGCGACGCCTATGTCGACAGATACTTAATGCTGGCCGGTTTCGACCCGGCCATGAAAAAGCGATACCCGCACCAGTTTTCCGGTGGCCAGCGGCAGCGCGTCAATATTGCGCGCGCGCTCGCCGTGCAGCCGAAATTCCTCGTCTGTGACGAAAGCGTTGCAGCGCTCGACGTTTCCATCCAGGCTCAGGTCATCAACCTGTTCATGGAACTTCGTGACAAGCTTGACCTGACCTATTTGTTCGTCAGTCATGATCTCGGCGTTGTGGAACATATTTCCGACCGCGTTGCGATCATGTATCTCGGCCGCATCGTCGAAGAGGCGCCCGTCGAGGAGGTTTTCAGGCGGCCCAATCATCCGTACACGAAAGCGCTCTTGGCCGAGGTGCCGCGCATCGAACCCGGCAAGCGACAGTTCAAACCCGTCGATGGCGAACTCCCCAGCCCGATAAACCCGCCGAAAGGCTGTCACTTTCATCCGAGATGCCCGTTCGCGATGGACCGCTGTCATATGGAAGTGCCGGTGAAAAAGGAAATTGCACCGGGGCATTTGTCGGCTTGCCATCTCAATGATGAATGATCTCAAACGACAGGATCCTGATTGCTTCAGGCCTAAAATCATCCTCCTCTAGTGTGCATGAGCGCCGCCCGGTCGGGAAACTTTTTTCAACCCGGCTCCCGCTGCAGCGGTGTCCGCCAGGGACGCATCGCCAAGCGAGATGACGCCGGTAAGGCGTTTGTCACGATTGACGACGGGAAGGCGGCGGACCTGGACCTGCCCCATATTGCGGGTCACGTCGTCGACATCTTCGTCTTCGAAACAATATTTGACATCGCGTGACATGACTTCGCGCACCTTTGCATCGCCCCCGAGTCCATCGGCAAGCCCACGCACGACGAGATCGCGATCCGTGATCGTTCCGACGAGCCGGTCGTTGTCGCCGACCGGCAGGAAGCCGATCTGCCTGTCGGCCATGCATCTCGCGATTTCGGCTATCGTCTGATTAGGGTTGGCGATTTCTACATCGCGAGACATGATCTCTGACACTTTCATGGTCTTTCCTCCTGCCTTTTACGGTTAGTGGACGTCGAATGTTCCGGTGAGAGTCGTTTCCGAAACGACGTGGTTGCGGCTCCTGCCACCCTCTCGATGGGGCACTGAGTGTCGCTATCCGGATCCGGCCAGAGCACCTGGACTTCTGCCGGCAGTCCGTGGCGCACTTTCCGCACCTCGCCCGGGCGTCGATGAAAGCTCGTCGTTCACCGCAGACTAGCTGCCGATCAGGTCCCTGCTCGGCCATCAGATCGTCGTGCCGCATATTTGTGGTTTGCCGCGTCTTATCGAAGACGGCGACACCCGGAGCGCTCATGGCTCCACCCCCATGATGATGGTTCGAATCTATGAAACCGGTCAGGGAGACGAAAGTTCCGGAAGCCATCGGTAAATGCTCCGGTCGCATCGTCAGGAATCCGACGTGCCCTCCTCCTCCACGAATATCCCCCAAGCGGCGATGAAGAGAGCGGCGATCAGTGGCCCGATCACGAAACCATTGATGCCTAGTAGAGAAATGCCGCCAATGGTGGAAATGAGGACAACATAGTCGGGAAGCTTGGTCTCTCTGCCGACCAGAGACGGCCGCAGCAGATTATCGACAAGACCGATGACGAGGGCGCCTACCGCAACCAGCACAATCGCCTTCACCCAAAAGCCGGCCAGAGCCAGGTAAATGGCCGTGGGGACCCAGATCAATGCGGCGCCGACCGCAGGCAGCAGCGACAGGAAACTCATCAGCACGCCCCACAGAAGGGCTGGCTCGACGCCAAGGGCCCAGAAGGCGATTCCGCCGATCGAACCCTGGATGATGGCGATGATAATATTGCCTCGCACGGTCGCGTGAACGACCGAAGTGAATTTGGAGGTGAAGCGAAGTGTATGGGCATCGCTGAGAGGCAGCGCTCTTCTGATGGCGCGGGCAAGGGCGCGCCCATCCCGGAACATGAAGAACAGGAGATAGAGCATCACGCCGAAGGTGACGAAGAACCGCACGGTGTTCTGACCGAGGCTCAAGGCGCGTCCGGCAAAAAAACCGCCGCCCTGCATCAATGCCGAGGAAACGCGGTCCTGAAACGTATCGACGCCGTTCAGCTCGATGCTCCGGAGCCAGTCGCGGAGGAACAAGGGCAATGCTTCCTGCAGATTATGAATAAAGCTCCGGACGTCGATCTCGCCGGTGTCCATACGTTGGTAGAGATGGTTGCCCTGCTGGACGAGTGAACTGAGGACGATCAGCCCGGGAATGATAACGACGCAGAGGCAGATCAACACAGACAGCGCTGCAGCAAGGTTTCCCCGCCCACCCAGCCGCGCCTCGATACGGGCGTGAAGCGGGAAGAAGATGATAGCGAGGACGACTGCCCAGAATATCGCCGAATAGAACGGTAGCACGACGGCGACGAACGCAATGGTCACGAGGACCAGAAGCACATAGAAACTGACACGCTGAAGGAGCATTCGATCTTTCCGCTTCGAGACCGCGATGATGGTAGCACAGATAAGGCGGCAGCGCTGAGCCGCCCGTCCATCCTACTCTAGCGGCTCAATGCCGTAGGCGCCGTCCCGACGGGAACTTCTTCTTCCGATTTAGTTATGCGCCTCATGTTAGTGAAGCCTGTCCAGCCGACGTTCGGAATAACAATTCACGTCGCAGATCAGGACGTTCACATCCTTGGCGGTGGCAACTCACATGGCATTCCAGTCCCTGCATGGCTGCGGCAGTCTTTGCGCAGGAAATTTTGCTTCCCTTCGACAACAGCGATATCCGGATCATTGCTCCCGACCGGCCCGGCTATGGACTGAGCACGCCGGCTGCACCGGCTGAGCGTGGACATGAGGGACAGTCCTTCTGGCTTGAACGCCTTCTCACGTCTCTTGACCTGTCGGAGGTGAGGATCGTTGCGCACTCGATCGGCAGCGCAGCGGCGTTACACCTTGCTGCAAGAAGACCAGAAGTGTCGGGCATTTGCCCCATCATGTGGTCCCAGGCCTTTCGCGAGAGATGCTTTGTGATCTTGTGGAGGCATTCGCACAAGAAAAGGAACTGCCGCGTGTGAAGAGCATCGGCTCGGAAAGAGTACATGCCGATCTTCAAAGGCGATGAATGCCCGGCCCCTTAACTCGAAGCGCCGCGGCATTCCAGAGTAACAATGGGGCAATACCAGACACAGGAGGCCCGTGAACCGATCTCCGCCTTTAGGGAGGATATGATTTTTCTGTTGTGGCAAATGAAAAATCTGATTTACTGACACTTCGCTGCTTGGCTTTAAGGGGGATATTGCCGATGCCGTGGACACGCAGAAATATTGTGCTTGGTGGATTGGCGTTACTTGGCGCCGGTGCGGTCCAGAAACCGGCATTCGCCGCCGCATCTTCCAATTTTGCCGGCACCGCCGTCGACAATGGCGTGACGTTCCAAAAGACCAACTTCGCCAAGATCGACAAGAAGTGGCACCGCCAGGTTGTCAAATATTTCAGCAGCGAGCCGATCGGCACCGTCGTCGTCGATACAAGGCACCATTTTCTCTACGTGATCATGGAGAACAAGACGGCCATCCGCTATGGCGTCGGCGTCGGCCGCGAGGGCTTCAAATGGTTTGGCCGCGCCACGATCGACGCTAAATCGCTTTGGCCGCGCTGGACGCCGCCGCCGGAGATGCGCAAGCGCCATCCTGAACTGCCCGAATTCGTGGCCGGAGGTTCACCGAAAAATCCACTTGGTCCCCGCGCCATGTATCTGCATCGCGACGGCGTCGACACCGGTTATCGCTTCCACGGCACGCTTGAGCCGTGGAGCATCGGCAAGGATGCCTCCAGCGGCTGTATCCGCATGTTCAACGAAGACGCCATCGATCTTTACCAGCGTTGCCCCATCGGCACCGCGGTGCAGGTTCTGCCGCACATTGCCGACCAGGCTGAAAGTGCCGCGCAGGTCAGCCAAATAACTCCGGTCGAATGAGGAATATCCGCTGATGTCTGCTCCGACCGGATRCATGAGGCAGCTTATGGCCGCGGCCATGCTCCTGGCGCTTACCGCCTGCACCACAACCAAGGTCGCGTCTCTGGAAGAACCCGCTGCGGCGCCGATGAGCGGCCAGACCAACGATCCGGCGCCCGGTTTCGAAACCGTCGCGGCTGGCAGTGAAGAGGATTTCATCCTCAATGTCGGCCGAAGGATCTACTTCAAGCAGGACTCCGCGACGCTCGATTCCGTCGCCATGGCAACATTGGACAACCAGGCCATCTGGCTGAACAAGAACCCGACTTGGCTGCTCAAGCTGCAGGGATTTGCCGACGATTCCGGTTCGGCATCCCAAATGGAGACGCTGTCGCAGAAGCGCGCCGATGCGGCGATGGCCTATCTCGTCTCGAAGGGCGTGGACGCCAGGCGCATGTGGGCCAAGGGCTACGGCAACGACCGCGAAGTGCGCGACTGCACGGAGCGCTCCTGCAAGGTGCAGAACCGGCGCGTCGTCACCAATCTCCGCTCTCAGCCCGACGCGGCCTGATTCAGCTCGAACCAACGCTTGGCGCAGACGCGCCAAGCGCGATCGGCCGGGCTCAGCTCGAATACGA
>NZ_JBFUAY010000212.1:0-7041 GCF_056406015.1 Rhizobium sp. P1_E1
TCCTTATCACGCACCCGGGAGGTAACAATGCGTGAGCCAGATATGCAAAAACTCGATGCGCTCGTCGGTCGTCTTGTTGGTGACGTTGGCGCCGCCATGTCAGGTGCCTTGGTCGTGCTTGGCGACCAGGTCGGAATCTTCAAGGCGATGGCCGACGGAACGCCGATGAGCGTCCAGGATCTAGCCACGAAAACCGGAATAAAGGAGCGCTATCTCAGGGAATGGCTGAGCGCCCAGGCGGCCGCCGACTATGTCGCTTACGATGAAAAGACGGATCGTTTCAGCCTGACGCCGGAGCAGGCGATGGTATTCGCCGAGGAAAACAGCCCCGCTTTCTTCGTCGGCGCCTTCGAGGTCGTCCAATCCATGTGGATGGACGAACCCAAGATCGCCGATGCCTTCCGCACCGGCAAGGGTCTCGGCTGGCATGAGCACAGCACCTGCCTCTTTCGGGGCACCGAGCGGTTCTTTCGCCCCGGCTATAACAGCCATCTCGTCAACGAATGGATTCCGGCTCTTGCCGGGGTCGAGGCAAAGCTCAAGGCCGGCGCCAGTGTCGCAGACGTCGGCTGCGGTCACGGTGCCTCGACCATCCTGATGGCGCAGGCCTATCCCGCTTCCCGCTTCACCGGCTTCGACTATCACGGGCCGTCGATCGAAAGAGCAAAGGCCGCCGCGAAGGATGCTGGTGTCTCCGACCGTGTGACCTTCCAGCAGGGGTCGGCTGCGGAATTTCCGGGGCGCGGCTATGACATGGTTGCCATGTTCGACTGCCTTCACGACATGGGCGATCCGGTCGGCGCCGGCCGGCATGTCAAGGAAACGCTTGGGCCGAACGGGACGTGGCTGATCGTCGAGCCCTTTGCCAATGACCATCTCAAGGACAATCTCAACCCGGTCGGCCGCGTCTATTATGGAGCATCGACGATGATCTGCACGCCGGCATCGCTCTCCCAGGAGGTGGGGCTCGGGCTCGGCGCGCAGGCGGGAGAAATGAAGCTTCGAAAGGTCGCGCTCGACGCCGGCTTCACGCATTTCCGTCGCGCCACGGAAACCCCGTTCAACATGGTGTTCGAGGTGCGGGCCTGACGCAACTGGGTTGCCAGGCGGCAAGCTATCTCAGCTTGCCGATGCTGGCATACATGCCCGTCGTGCGGAATTCGGTGGGATTGGTGCCATAGACGCGGCGGAAGACCTTGGAGAAATAGTTGGGGTCCTCGAAGCCGCACATGATGGCGACTTCCTTGACCGGCAGGAAGTCTGCCTTGGTCAGAAGCTTGACGGCGCGCTGCAGACGTTGCTGCAGCACGAATTCGGCCGGCGGCATGCCCTCGCTCTCGGCAAAGCTGCGCGAGAAATGCGCGCGGCTGAGGCCGACAATGCCGGCAAGCTCGCTGACCGGCAGTGGCTTTTCGAGATTGGCATTGATATGGTCGATCACCGGCTGCATGACACTGAGCTCGGCGGCAAAAGCAGGCGAGYCGAAGACATCGTCGTAAAGTGCCATCGCCGCTTCATAGGCAATCGCCGAGGCAGCACCCGGCGACGTTGCGCCCTTGACGAGGCGCAGGCTGCAGTCGGCGAGATGATCGATGGTCGAAGGCTGCAGTTTCAGCACCGGGCCGGCGGTGGAAAGCACCATCTGGTGGATGCGCAGCGTTTCCTCGCCATTCATCGAGATCCAGAAATATTCCCAGCGGTCGCCCTTCTCCAGCCAGTAGCGATGATTGTGCGGCACCAGAACGAGCAGCGTGTCGCCGCCCTGAAGGCGATAGTTGCGGTTTTGATAGCGCAGCTTGCCGCTGCCGCTGATCGTGTGCTGCAGCACGGTGAAGGGGGTCTGGCCGCGCCGGCGGCCATCCCAGTCATAGGTCTCGTTCTCGCGCACTTCGTATCCGGCGCTGGTCGGCATGGCGTGCAGCCGCTGGCGGCCCCGGGGCAGCGAAACCGTCCTCATCGACTGTCCGTTGGCGATCAAATCCTGCAGCACAAAATTACCCCTGAAAGCATAATCCTTCTCTGGTCGCCCTGCCGATTTCGGGCATAATCCCGCTCGACAAGAGGAAGAGACCACGGCCGACAGAGCGGCCGGGAGGAAAAAGGCAGATTTTACGGCGTTTTCAGCCACATGCGTCAGCATGCGGCCCGATCCTCCATAGCCTTCTTTTCCTTAGCATTCGATTGGGTCGAGGTGAAGATCATGAGTTTCAAAATCGCTATCATCGGTGCGGGCAGCGTCGGGTTCACCAAGAAGCTGTTCACCGATATATTGTGCGTTCCGGAGTTTCGTGACATCGAATTCGCGCTGACGGATCTCAGCGAACATAATCTCGAGATGATCAAGGCGATCCTCGACCGCGTCGTCGAGGCGAA
Organism: Rhizobium sp. P1_E1; assembly: GCF_056406015.1. Classification (NCBI taxonomy): domain Bacteria; kingdom Pseudomonadati; phylum Pseudomonadota; class Alphaproteobacteria; order Hyphomicrobiales; family Rhizobiaceae; genus Rhizobium; species Rhizobium sp. P1_E1. Next base: position 2,374 of record NZ_JBFUAY010000212.1, read on the forward strand.
CGGGCTGCCAACGAAAGTGACGGCKACGACCGACCGGCGCAAGGCGCTGGAAGGCGCGCGCTACATCATCAGCTGCGTCCGGGTCGGCGGCCTCGAGGCCTATGCCGATGATATCCGTATCCCGCTAAAATACGGCATCGACCAGTGCGTCGGCGATACGATCTGCGCAGGCGGCATCCTCTACGGCCAGCGCAACATCCCGGTCATTCTCGACTTCTGCAAGGATATCCGTGAGGTCGCCGAGCCCGGTGCGAAATTCCTGAACTATGCCAACCCGATGGCGATGAACACCTGGGCGGCGATCGAATACGGCAAGGTCGATACCGTCGGCCTCTGCCACGGCGTCCAGCATGGCGCCGAACAGATCGCCGAAGTGCTCGGCGCGAAGTCGGTGAGCGAGCTCGACTACATCTGCTCCGGCATCAATCACCAGACCTGGTTCATCGACCTGCGCCTCAACGGCCGCAGGATCGGCAAGGACGAACTGGTCGCCGCCTTCGAGGCGCATCCAGTCTTTTCGCAGCAGGAGAAACTGCGCATCGACGTGCTGAAGCGTTTCGGCGTCTATTCCACCGAAAGCAACGGCCATCTCTCGGAATACCTGCCCTGGTACCGCAAGCGGCCGGATGAGATCACCCGCTGGATCGACATGTCCGACTGGATCCACGGCGAGACCGGCGGCTACCTTCGTCATTCGACGGAAACGCGCAACTGGTTCGAGACGGAATATCCGCAGTTCCTCGAATCCGCCTCGCAACCGATCGATCCTGCCAAGCGCTCGAACGAGCATGCCAGCCATATCCTGGAGGCGCTGGAGACAAACCGGGTCTATCGCGGCCATTTCAACGTCAAGAATAACGGCGTCATTACCAATCTGCCGTCCGACGCGATCATCGAATCGCCAGGCTTCGTCGACCGCTTCGGCATCAACATGGTCTCGGGCGTCACCCTGCCGGAAGCCTGCGCCGCCACCTGCATTTCCTCGATCAACGTCCAGCGCATGTCGGTACACGCGGCCATATCGGGCGATATCGACCTTCTGAAGCTTGCCGTGTTGCACGATCCGCTGGTCGGTGCCGTCTCGACGCCGGAAGAGGTCTGGCAGATGGTCGACGAGATGGTCGTTGCCCAGGCCTCCTGGCTGCCGCAATATGCCGATGCCGTGCCGGCCGCCAAGGAGCGGCTGTCGAAATCGAAGGTGCAGACCCGCGACTGGGCGGGGGCCGCACGCCGCAACGTTCGCTCGATCGAGGAGCTGCGCGCGGAAAAGGCGGCGCTGAAAAAGGCCGTCTGATTTTCGTGAAGCTTGGGTTGCCGGGGGTTTCCGGGAGGGAAATCCGCGGCGTCCGGCCCGGTTTCACGTGTTCGAGGAGAAGGGAGCCGCGCGATCGCGCTCCGGAACAAAAGGGAGAAACGATGATGAGTTTTCGTAACGCAAGCATTCTGGCCGGACTGGCGCTCAGCGTCTCAGCCGCGGCGCTGAATGCATATGCCTCCGAGCCAACCGTTCCACCGGCGCCGGCGGACTTTCCGGCCGAAGGCAAGATCAACTATGTCGCGCGCGACTCCATCCTGGAGTTCAAGGCGCTGCCCGAATATCACGAGCCCGACTGGGTCACGAAGAATTTCGTCGCCACCGGCAAGCTGCCGCCGGTCAAGGATCGGCTGCCGAAGGAGCCGCTGGTCTTCAAGACAGGCAATATGCCCGACGGCATCGGCGTCTACGGCGATACGATGCGCCACGTCATCGGCGGCCGGCCGGAAGGCTGGAACTACGGCGCCGGCCAGACGCAGGGCTGGGGCGGCATCGATATCGGCCTCTCCGAATGCCTGACGCGCACCGCGCCGCTGTTCCAGGTGCAGGCCTCAGACACCGAGCCGCTGCCGAACCTCGCCAAGAGCTGGGACTGGTCCGAAGACGGCCACAAGCTGACCATGCACCTGATCGAAGGCGCCAAATGGTCAGACGGCGCGCCGTTCAATGCCGACGACATCATGTTCTACTGGGACGACGAAGTCATCGACCCGAACGTCTCGCCGCTCGGCGGCGGCGCATCGCCGGAAGCCTTCGGCGCCGGGACGACGCTGAAGAAGGTCGACGATTACACCGTCGAATGGACCTTCAAGGAGGCCTTCCCGAAGCAATATCTCTACACGATGTCCTACCCGAATTTCTGCCCGGGTCCCTCGCACATCCTGAAGTCGAAGCATCCGAAATATTCGAAGAACACCTACGACCAGTTCAAGAACGCCTTCCCGCCCGAGTTCATGAACATGCCGGTCATGGGCGCCTGGGTACCGGTTGAATATCGGCCGGACGACATCATCGTCATGCGCCGCAACCCCTATTACTGGAAGGTCGACGAGAAGGGCGATCAGCTGCCTTATCTGAATGAGCTGCACTACAAGCTCTCGACCTGGGCCGACCGTGACGTCCAGGCCGTGGCAGGATCAGCCGACTTCTCGAACCTCGAGCAGCCGGAGAACTTCGTCGCCTCGCTGAAGCGTGCCGCAGAGAAGACGGCGCCCGCCCGCCTTGCCTTCGGCCCGCGCCTGATCGGCTACAATCTCCGCATGAACTTCTCCGCCAACGGCTGGGGCAACCCGGACGAGCGCGGTGAGGCGATCCGTGAGCTGAACCGTAACGAGGACTTCCGCAAGGCCGTCACCATGGCGCTCGACCGCAAGGCAATCGGCGACTCGCTGGTCAAGGGACCGTTCACCGCGATCTATCCCGGTGGGCTCTCCTCCGGCACCAGCTTCTACGACCGCAACTCGACCGTTTACTACCCCTATGATCTTGAGGGCGCCAAGGCGGAGCTCGCCAAAGCCGGTCTCAAGGACACCGACGGCAACGGCATCGTGAACTTTCCGGCCGGGACGCTCGGTGGCAAGGATGTCGAAATCGTCATGCTGATCAACAATCAGTACACGACCGACAAGAGCCTTGCCGAAGGTGTCGTCGGCCAGATGGAAAAACTCGGGCTGAAGATCGTCATCAACGCGCTCGATGGGGCCAAGCGTGAYGACGCCCATTATGCCGGCCGCTTCGACTGGCTGATTCAGCGCAACACGACGGAACTGTCGTCGGTGGTGCAGAACACCGAACAGCTTGCCCCGGTCGGCCCGCGCACTAGCTGGCACCATCGCGCCGGCAAGGATGATCAGCTCGATCTGATGCCCTTCGAAAAGGAGCTTGTCGACGTCGTCAACAAGTTCAGGACGAGCCAGAACAACGACGAGCGCGTCGATCTGATGAAGCAGTATCAGAAGATCTCGACGGAGCACGTCAACACCGTCGGCCTGACGGAATATCCCGGCGCGCTGATCGTCAACAAGCGGTTCTCCAACGTGCCCCAGGGTACGCCGATCATGATGTTCAACTGGGCTGAAGATTCGGTGATCCGCGAACGCCTGTGGGTGGCTGCGGACAAGCAGGGCAAATACGAGCTGTTCCCCGAACAGCTGCCCGGCAAGCCCGGCGAAAAGGGCCCGATTAACTGATGCCTGTCATCAGGACACAAAGAGCTAAAGCGCGTCGCATGTGATGCGACGCTGGAGAGTTCCCTCCCAGCTGAAGTGAGATACAGGCCGCGCGTGGCGCGCGGCCTGATATGACCAACAAGCCGGCCGCGCTGACAAGGAGCGACTGGCGGCAAGGAGAAGCGAACCGTTCGATGTTACGATTCCTGCTCGTGCGCATAGCCTCTGCGATCCCCATTCTCTTCATCCTGAGTGTGGTGACCTTCGCGATCATCCAGGCACCACCCGGCGACTACGCCGATTATATAAGATCCCAGCTGATCAACCAGGGCGGCGCATCCTATGCCCAGGCCGAAGCGCAGGCGCAGCTCTACCGGGTCGAACACGGCCTCGATAAGCCGCTGGTCGTCCAATACGTCAACTGGATCGGCGGGATCGTGACCCGCGGTGATTTCGGTTACAGCATGTTTTACAACAAGCCGGTCGCCGATGTCGTCGGTGAACGCCTGCCGCGGACGTTGCTTCTGGCGCTCGTCTGCCACCTCTTCGCCTCGGTTCTCGGCATCGGCTTCGGCATCTGGGCGGCGACGCGCCAATACAGCTGGATCGACAGCCTGCTTTCGGGGATTTCCTTCCTCGGCATGACGGTGCCGCGCTTCCTGATGGCGCTGATCATCGTCTATCTCCTGGTTTTCCAGCTTAACGTCTCCGAAATCGGCAGCTTTTTCTCGCCGCAATATGGCGGGGCGCCCTGGTCGTGGGCGAAATTTGTCGATCTGGTTCACCATGTCTGGCCGGTCGTGGCGATCGCCACCTTCGGTGGGCTCGCCTACAATATGCGCGTCATGCGCGGCAATCTGCTCGATACGCTGAATGCCCAATATGTCGAGACGGCCAAGGCCAAGGGGCTTTCCGGCGCAGCCGTGGTGATGCGCCATGCGGTGCCGAACGCGCTGCACCCGCTGGTGATGTATCAGGGCGTCGTGTTGCCCTACATGCTGACCGGCGAGATCGAAACCGCGATCATCTTCGCTTTGCCGACCGTCGGCCCGGCGATCGTCGGCTCGATGGCGGTCGGCGACGTCTATGTCACCGCCACCTTCATGATGGTGCTGTCGGCGACGCTGATCGTCGGCAACATCATCGCCGACATGCTGCTCGCCCTGCTCGATCCCCGTGTCCGCC
>NZ_JBFUAY010000213.1:0-7004 GCF_056406015.1 Rhizobium sp. P1_E1
GCATAACCCCGAAAATCGATGCCGATTTTCGGGGTTATGCATGTGTTTGAAGTGGTAGTGCGTTTCCGGCGCGTCCGATCGGACGCATGCCGGCCTAATGGCTTCTCACGCTCACTTGCGGAACCGGGGAGCTCAATTCGGCCAATTCCTTGGTCAAGCCCTCCCCGACCTCCTGCTTCACCGCCTCAAGCGCAAGGTCGAGGCAATTCGTCGCAAACGGCAGTTTGACATCCTGAGAGACCTGTCGCGCATAGGCGATCATCCGCGCCAATGCGACGAGTTCTTCCAGTCCGTCTTCTGCCCCTTGGTCTGCTTTTATCTTGACAACCGATGTCACGCCCATGCCCCATTTCTCCAATGAATTGAAGGAATGATACGCCTGTGGACGTGATCCAGCCCGTGAAAAAAGCGTGACACAACCCTCGGTGACAAATGCCGAGTTCAATTCACAATGCAGGGCGCGTGGGGAATGCGGTTTCGTGCAGTTTCCACGGCAAATCTGCATTCGAGCGAATGTCGCGGGCGTCCTGCACGGCTTTCAACAATTCCAAGGCATCGATGCGTTTTTGATCGACGGCATTCGACAAAAGTGCCGCCAGCAGTCGCGGACGATCCGGCTCGGCCAGCCCTGCACATTGCTCGACGACCGCCCGCCACGTTCGCTTCTTGAAGAATATCGCGCTTGCGGCATCTTCGAGCTCTTGACGCAACCCACTGGCCAGCTGCCCGCTATCCTCCATCACATCGAGCGTTGCGCTGACATTGACGAGCGGTACCGTCAGCGGCTTGCTGCCCAGCGCGCTCGGCGCGTGAGTGAGTGCGACGGCGGCATCGTCGACCAGCCGGCCGGTGCGATAGTCTTCGAAAATGCGGCCGATCCCGATCATGCCGAACGGATGGCATTCGGCGGCGCGCAGCGCGCCCATGCTTGCCGCCCCGAGAACCGCGACGCCCAGCGAAAGAGCATGGAGAATTTCCTTGTGCCAGACCGGTGCGGCATGTTCGAAGCCGCCGTCGATCAGGCCGATGACATTGGCGCCCTGTTCCACCGCAGCCAAGACATCGCCCTGCGTCGCAGGCGGCAGGACGCCTATGCCCTCGCCGGTAAGCGACGCCGCATCGGGAAGACTGGGCCCTGCGAAAATGATCTTCAAAACCCTATTGCCCTGGCAAGCGCCCTCGTTCCGAACTGCCGGGCGCGCTCCCCCTCCGGATTTTCAAGCTCGGGAATGACAATCTTGACGACACTGAAGGGAAGCGTGTCGTCGCTGAGGCGCACGGCGATCACCGAAGCGATCCGCCTGTTGCGTAGCCGGTCGAGCACATGCTGCAGCAAGTGGGCCAGATCCTGCTGCCCATGTCCTGCCACCCCGTCACGGCCGATGGCGGCAGCGGGCGGTGCCGCAACCGCAGCGAAGGCCTGCCGCATCAGCGGCGGCAAGCATCGTGAGAACGTTGCGGGGGAAATATCGTCCCTGGCTCCGCTGATATAGGTCAGTCGGGATTGCACGGCTTCCGTCACCGCCCGAATGGCCGCGCGCACGGGAGACGGATGAGCGCCAGTGCCGCCGGTTACCTCGACGAGGCGAATCTCTCTGTCGCCGTGAAGAGCCCGACGGCCCGGAATGAGATCCCCAGGGCCCAGCATGGCGGTGAAACAGGGGATCCCGATGTCGCTGGTGATATCGAAGAGCCTGAGCGCCAATCCCGATGTTTCGATCTTGTCGATGAGCCCGTCCAAAGCGCCGTCCTTAAAGCCGCGGGGATCGACGCAGCCGGCGTAACGATCCGCTTCCGCGCCCACCTGCCACAGCACATGGGCGTCACGCTCGATACGCTCCAGGACGCCATGAAAGATCGCCTCCTCGGCATTGTTTCCCGACGCCARGCCGTCCGAAGACATCCAGTATCGCGCGTCCCGTGTGCGGTCGAGCAGCACCGCTTCAAAGGGGACATAAACCTCGTCGCCGGTGAGGACATTGACGCCGGCAACCCATTCCGTCTCCTCGTCCGGTCCGAGATCGGGTTTATGAAGAGCGGTCAGGCAGTTCAGCATGTCGGTCTTGCGTCCCATCGCCTGCAGACGGGAAGAGGTGCCGTGGACGAGGTCGACGGAGGGTTCGCCGGCAACCGCCCGTTCGAGGGCTTCCATGACAGTGGATACCTTGGCGTCGATATCGGTCAGGCCCTTTCCCTGGGCAATCACGATCGAACGGGAATTCGGGGCGTATGCGCACCAGACCGGGATTCCGATGTCGTCCAGTCCGGTATGTCGCGCAACCCTGGTAATGCCGAACCCGGCCAAAAGAGGTTCGACGCGGGAAAGGGTTTCCCGCGGCGACATAACCCTCTCGGAATATACGGACCAGTCCGTCAGAAGCCGGCTCAGCCGTCGACGTGACCGGAAAGGGCAACCTGCGCCGACGAAACGGCGACGGCGAGGTCGACGCCCTTCACAAATGTGCCGCCGGCTTTGCGCAAGTCGTTCGCAGTCCCCAAATCCCCCGTCGGATTGAGAGGCTTGACCGTACCCGCACCGAGATCGGCAAGCCAGAGACCCGCCTCGCCGGGTATACCTATAATGACAACTTTGGCCATGTAATGCCCCTAAGTTATTGTTAAAAACCGGCCTTCAATAGGCCCTCCCGATATAGCTCTTTTTGCCAATGTTCCTTGAAGGGGACGATGGCGAGCCACTTCTCGACGTCGAAGACCGGGTTGATGCTTTCGGCTCGTTGCCGATGGAAGAGCGCCCGTTTTCGATCGCCGATCATTGCGCAACTGGCCGCGGCGATGCGATGGGCCGGCGCTTTGTCTTTCATCGCCTCGACATAGGCGATGGCCTCCTCGTACTGTTCCAGGAAAAAACTCGCTCCCGCAGCACACCAGAGATAGGCGTCAGGCGCTATCGGATTGAGCAAAATCGCCTTTTTGATCTTGGCGAGCGCATCGCCGGGGCGGGATGCATGCACGAGCGTGTCGGCATGGCTATAGATGACATCGGCAAAATGCGGGCTGAGTTCTTCCGCCAGATGAAGTGCGGCGACACTGGCATCGACATCGCCGAGATAGAGTTTGGTGACCCCAAGCTCGCGATGGCCCGCCGCCGATGCTGGATCCCGTTCGATGGCCAGAAGTGCATTCTGTTCCGCCAGATGCAGCAGCTCATTGTTTCCCTGCGCCGTCACGAGCCACTCGCTGGTGAAGGTCCTCGCCAGCCCGGTAAATGACGGAGAAAAATCCGCCTTATGCGACAATGACTGCTTGAACGCCTTCCGTGCCCGGCGGATATGCGGCAATGTCAACTTGCTCATCAGGCTCGAGCCGACCAGATAGGCGTGATAGGCCTCAGGATTGGCCTCGAAGCGTAAGCGCTCTTCCTCGTTTTCAGCCAGCTCGCGGGCCACCGACATGGTCAGCTGCTGCGCGATCAGCCGTCTCTGACGCGGCAATATATGGGGCGTCATCGCAAAGCGATTGGCCCAGATAATCTCGTCCGTGGGAAAATAAACCAGCTGGGCGAATAATCCCTCTTCGGAAAGCTTTGTATCCAGAAGATAGGCGATCGAATGACGGGCGACCACGGCAGCCTTCTCGGAGTCGCGGCGGATCTGGCCGGCCGTATGTGGCGCGACGATGGAAATGTTTCTGAGCGCGCAGAGTTCGATCGTGACGTCTTCGATCAGGGCGTTGGCAAGCGCAAGTCCGGCATCGGCATGTTTCGACGTCGGGGGAAGCAGCACCAGGCGAGGCAAGATCAGCGGCATCGGCGATATACGTTCGATGTCGGCAGATGTCTCACCACCGGCCTCTGACCGCTTCACCTGTACCCGGGCGTGATCGTCGCCGTTCGACAAGCTCTCATTGAGGGACGAACCGCCAGATAGCCGGTGCAGTAAGGCTCTGACCTGCTCGTCTTTCGGATCCCGTTCGAGGATCTGCAGGGCGGCGCTGGAAATGGTGCGCGTCGCGCCGGGCTTTTGCGCATCCGGCAGCGCATCCAGCAATGCCTGCCGCAATTGCAGCGCCTGAGTGTCCCGTTGCGCCCTGATCCACGCATCTATCAACTTTGTCGCTGGTTTGATATTTCCGATGAACCCGCGCTGGGTCAGTTCGGCGATCGCGTTCAGCCGCTCCAGCGGCGAACCGCCGGCGCGAAAAATATCCAGATCGCTGGAAACTACCTGCGTGTTGAGACGAACCGTGGTGGCGGTGAAATCGAAGGGCATTTCGGCGCGTCCGCCGTCTGTCTCGCGGATGCGGGAAAGCAGTTTGCGCAGATTGAGCCGCGCCAGATCAGCTTCGACGTCATTCCATAGAAACTGGGCCAATTCATAGCGGCTGAGTTCATGGCCCGCGCCGGCATAGAGATGGGCCATCATCAACAGGCCCTTGATCGGATAGCGAACCGGATCGCCATTCGTCTCGATCAACCGCAGATCGCCGAATGTCTGCAGATGGAGCACGATCCGTCCTCAGCTGTTCATAACCGAATCGTGCAACTCACTGTCGCTTTCAGGCAATCCCGCGGCTGCCAGGCTTTTGGCCAACGCCACCAGCTTTTGCCTGATATTCGGGTCCTCGATGGCGATGAATGCCTTGTTGAGCGCCAGTCCCTCTTTCGAGGACAAAAAGCTGTTCAATTCACTCGTCTCGCCGTCGATCGGCCCGGCGCCGCCGTTCTCGAAGAAAAAGCCGACGGGCACGCGAAGAATCTCGGATATGCGCTGAAGACGGCTGGCCCCTATTCTATTCGTTCCTTTTTCGTATTTCTGGATCTGCTGGAAGGTAATGCCCAGAAGTTCGGCCAAGCCGTTCTGGGTCATCCCGAGCGTCTTCCGCCGAACTCTCACGCGATTGCCAACATAGACGTCGATCGAATTCGGCGATTTAGCCTTCATGTGAATAAGTCTCCCGCGTTATCAGCACGCCCAGCTGTATAATGGAGAGTTTAAGCAAGAATGCAACTAAAAGTAAATATTTCGTAAGGGTTTTTTTCAGCAGTGCAGACAGTAAAAGCAACCTGTGGATTATTGCAACGGGCGGCATTTGGCGCGGGTGCGCGCCGTGCTTTATCGCACACGTCGCAGCGGACGAATGCCGTCCGAAATCAGTGCAGCTCCGACGCCGTGTCTAAGAGGCTTTTGCGCAACGGCGATCATCGACTTGGCGAAAACGGGAATCCTTCCGACATATTCAAAACGAATATTGTCGAAGCCGRCATCCAGCAACAGCGTACTCAGCGTGTTTTTCGACCAGAACTTGATATGCCCATGATCCGTCAACGGCATGAAATGGTCGTCCATTTTCCCCACCGCAGCCAGGGCAAGGTTCTTCAGATACCCATGATAGGGCGTCGAAATCACGGCGATGCCGCCCGGCTTGACGAGATCGTACATCGTCGAGGTGAAAGCCTTAGGATCGTAGACATGCTCGACGACCTCCAGGCTGATGACGGCATTGAATGTGCCATATTCCCTGGAAAGGTCGTCATACGCCGAGCCGACATTCAGCGGCAGTTCGGGATAATTGATATTGGCCTTCGCGATGCCATCGCTGGAAGGATCGACGCCGACGACATAATATCCCTTTCCTGCAAGAGCCGCAGCTGCCCCGCCGGTACCGCATCCCAAATCAAAGACGTCTTTCTCAAGAGGACCGTCGAAATGGCTCTCCAGCACATCGAGCACGGCGGGCAAGATGTAGGCGTGCGCGGTGGTCGGTTTGGCGTGAACATAGCTGGTTGCGTCTAGCTCGACGGACATATCCCTTCCCCTCGGCGATTGCGCGGCAAACCCTATTGAAGAATACGTCGAAAATTTGATGGAAATCGCCAAAACCCGTCTGATTCCAAGGATATCCAAAATATAATCTATGGTTTCACAATAAAAATAAAAACTTTTGCGCGAAAATAGGCAGAGAATACAGTATATGCTTACATATGGATAGTTATCATATAATAATTCAGAAATTATCCAGAATATCCTATCTTAATCATAATAACGATAAGAATAATCCGTCGAAATCACGCGGAAGCCGAGCTAACGCTGATCGATTCATAGACCGAATGGTGAGATCATTCGCCATCTGCCACCGCGATTGCTCCTAGCTATATTGGAGATTCCCAATCGACATAGGGTTGAAGCGCCTCCGCCGAAATCTGCAGCGCTCGCTTCCTGATGACACACAAAGGTGCCCAATTGCCGACACGAAGCCAAAGATATTTAACGGCTGAATGTATATGCTTGACCTAAAGCGCGTCGCGATCTTTTAGATTCGCTCCTCGCGCTTTAGGTCTTTGATTTTACGCATGTCGTTGTCGCAAAACCGCTGCACACTTTAGCGCGACATGCTTTTGTGCAATTCCAGCAAAAGTGCGCAGCGGTTTGCGTCCGGAATTGCGCAAAAACAAAAAGATAGAGGGTTCCGTGGCTTGGAGAAAAACGGAAATGCTCTAGACAGCCCGATCGAAACCCTTCTCGCACGCCGGAGAAGACAAGCTTGCCCGATACTTCGTCGTCCGCATATGCGAAACAGCCGGTGAGAAAACCGCGGATTCCCGTTGTCTTCTGGTTGCTGCTGACGATTTCCCTCTCGCTGGTTATGGGAACGGTGCTGCTTTCCAACGACATGAAACACTTAAAGACGGTCAGCCATTATTTTGGCTTCGAYCTATTTCCCCCTGAGGTTAGGCCGCCGCCGCCCAAAGCTCTTCCCCGTCCGGCGCCTCCAGCCACCTTCGCGCTTCCCTTGCATATCATTGAACCTCCGGCCGCACAGACCGCGTCGACTTTTCTACGGACATGGCGGATATCCGGCGCCGCAATGTGTGCGGCGCTGCGCAATGCCGGCATCGAAACCACCGATTGGGCGGCGACGAGCTTCAACGCCGATACGTTCGAATGCTTTTTCGAGCAGAGTGGCAAGCGGGAAAAGGATCAGCTCCCGAACTCCATCTTCGTCATCGTTCGCGGCGACGCCGCCGGCGCGATCAACAATATGCG
>NZ_JBFUAY010000214.1:0-6983 GCF_056406015.1 Rhizobium sp. P1_E1
GTCATAGACGGTCTCGATCGTTCCGAACTTGTTGCGGAGGAAACCGGGCAGCCTCGTATGCTCGACGGTCGGCACATCGCGGATCGCCACCGTATCGCCGACCTTGAATTCGAAGGTCACGCCGACGTCGCGCTTGGGGCTGTCGCCTTCGACTAGATATTGCACGACGCGCCGGTCGATCGCCTCATCGCCGGCCTCGTGCAGCGGCTTCGACGGCTCGTTGTAATATTCCTCCGTCAGCGCATCGAGCTCTTCTGCGGTGATATAGCCGTTGTCGATGAAGTATCCCGATATTCCGCCGAGCCACTTCTCGTAATAGCGAAACCTGAAATAATCGAACGGATTGAGGGACTCCGCCCCTTTCCTGAGGTCCGCCCAGGTCCAGATGGTCTTGAACGTCGATGGCGTCTCGGGAAGCGGAAGCTGCGGCGACAGCGCCATCATCGCCGTATGGATGCCGAAGATCCTGGTTTCCCAGACTTCGACGAAAACGCGCGTTTCGGTGCTCACGGGCCCCAGCCCCTCAAGGCCGCCAAGATAATGCTGAAGTTTCATGGGATCGTTCCTTTATGGTGAATGGTGACGATGACGCTCAGGCGGTCGCAGATTTCTTGCCGGCCAGAAGCTGGGTTCCGATTTCCGAGAGCAGGCCGAAGACGCCGCCGAGCAGCATCGCGGCCATGGCGACGAGGGTCGGATGATTGAGACCTGAGGTGACGATCGTCGTGTCCGTCGCCGCGCTGGTGCCGACGAGAGAGGCGAAGCCGAAGACGATCGCCGGCGGAAAGTTCAAGATCGGGATGGCCGAGGCCAGGATCATTGCTGAGGTGCCGGCGCCGACCAGGATCGCCGCAAAGATCGGGTGGGCCGGGCCATACTGGATGATCAGCAGCGTGATCGAGGCGATGCCGATGCCGGTCCAGTTGGAAACGATCGATTTGACCAGCCCCTGGTTTCCGCCGCCGCAGGCGAAGAACGACGCCCAGGCGATGAAGGTGACCCACACGGGAACGGGAAATATCGTCGCGGTGATATAGGTGTCGATGGCGCCGAGCACACCGAGGCTGATCATTGCGGCAACGAGCGGGGGCATGGGTCTGTCTCCTTGTTGAGGGGTTGGGCGGATGCGCATCAGGATGCCAGCGCGCGCTGCTGGCTGAGGCAGCTCATGAAGCCGTCTCGAAGCATCGCGTCGTCGAGGTTCCTGCCGATGAAGACGATTTCGTTGAGCCGCTTTTCCGATGGCCCCCAGGCCTTTCCGGGGCGTCCTTCAAGCGTCATGTGCACGCCGTGAAAGACATAGCGGCGCTGYTCGCCGTGGAGATTCAGCACGCCCTTCATGCGGAAGAGGTCCGTGCCGATCTCCTGAGCCAGGCGATTGAGCCAGACGTTCAGCGCCGCTGGATCGAGCGGGCCGAAGTCCTGGATCGCCACGCAACCGATGCTCTGGTCGTGCTCGTGTTCATGGTCCTTGAGAATATCGGGGTCGATAGACAGGATGTTCTTGAGGTCGAAGGCGCCGACGTCGAGCACCGCGGAGAGCTCGACCTTGCAATCCCTCGTCCGGATGATCCGGGCAAGCGGATTGATCCCGCGCAATTGCTGCTCGGTGGCGGCAAGGTCCTCGGCGCTCTCCAGGTCGATCTTGTTGAGCAGCAGCACGTCGGCAAAGCTGATCTGCTCCCTCGCCTCGTCCTGAGAGAGCTGTTGCTTCATATGGCGGGCATCGACGACGGTCACGATCGCATCAAGCTGCAGCCGCCTGGCGAGCGTTTCGTCGAGCAGGAAGGACTGGATAACCGGCGCCGGATCGGCAAGACCCGAAGTCTCGATGATGATGCGGTCGATTGGCCGTCCGGAGCGCAGCAGTTCGCCGATCGCGGCGATGAGATCGCCCCTGACAGTGCAGCAGATGCAGCCATTGTTCAGCTCGATGACCTCGTCCGCCGTCGGCACCACGAGCTTTCCATCGATGCCGACCTCCCCATATTCGTTGACGATCACCGCTACGCTCTCGTTTTCGATTGAGGTGAGCAGGTGATTGAGAAGCGTGGTCTTGCCGGTCCCGAGAAACCCGGTCAGAATTGTCGTCGCAAGCTTTGCCATGCCTCATCCCCTTGCCGTCCGAGCACGCCTCCGCCGTCTCGGCCAAATGACCGGGCTGAAAAGGCGGCTCCGCTGCTGTTTGCTGGTCTGATTACGCCGGAAGCGCCGATCAGACGAGGAGAATTACACTTGCAATACCGTCACGAGGCAAGAGACCTGATGTTTCATATTCGGCCAAATAAACCGCAGATTCTGCCAAAATGATGAGCTTTTTTGATTTTTGATTAAAAACTGATCATACCGTCTAATTATTGATCTTATTGCCCCTTTCCCGATCATTGACAGGATGGGCATGAAAAACAGTCTGGTTTGCGCAGCTTTGGCGAGGGACGCCATGCGCAAGTTGGCTTTTCGAGGGCATTCTATTGTCGCCGGCGAAAGTGGTGCCGCTAGGGGTGGTCGGGTGACAGCGGATGGGCACCGAGCCGTTGGCGACTGCTTTGCGTTCCTGGAGGTTCTGGCGGGGAATTGGGCCGGCGCTGAGCATGCCACATTCGCTAAACTCCATGAAGCCAGTCAGCCCAGCGGCGCGATGAACAGAACTCAAGCGGTCGGGATATGGGTTCTGAATGGTGCCCTAAGGGCTTGACGGAGCGGCATTTCTCACAATAGCTTAGCCCTATTCACCAGGGGGGTCCCGCCAAGGGGCTGAGATACTGCTGGTCGGATCGGCTTTGGCCGCCCGAGGCGCAGTGACCCGTTGAACCTGATCCAGTTCATACTGGCGTAGGGACGGTGCGGGCGCTGCGGCAGCGAGGGCGGGTATCCGTCCTTCGGAATCCACGGCGTTTTTTCATCATTCCAACACTGGAACTGGGTCTCCAAACGTCAAAACTTGGAGCCTCGAACCATGAATATTGCAGCCACCAAACTCACTCCGGTCGTCACCACAGGTCCGCTTCCCGCCTCCGCGAAAGTCCTGAAAGCAGGCACCATTCATCCGGATATCCGCGTACCGATGCGTCAGATCGCACTGCACCCGACCTCTGGCGAACCGCCAGTCACTGTCTACGATTCTTCCGGTCCCTACACCGCAGAAGGTGCCGAAATCCGCATCGATGYAGGCCTGCCACGCCTGCGCGAAAGCTGGGTTCTTGCTCGCGGTGATGTTGAATCCTACGGGGGCCGCATCCTCAGGCCGGAGGATAACGGCTTTGTTTCAGGCGACAGGCTGACGCCGGAATTCCCCGTTCGCAGCCAGCCTTTCAAGGCGAAGGCGGGGAGGGCCGTTACCCAGCTCGCTTATGCGCGGGCCGGCATCGTCACGCCGGAAATGGAATTCATCGCCATTCGCGAAAACCTCGGCCGACAGGCGGCCAAGGAAGCTCTCATCCGCGACGGCGAAAGTTTTGGGGCCCATATCCCGGATTTCGTGACACCGGATTTCGTCCGTCGGGAAGTCGCGGAAGGCCGAGCGATCATTCCCGCCAATATCAACCATCCAGAATCCGAACCGATGATCATCGGCCGGAACTTCCTGGTGAAGATCAATGCCAATATCGGCAATTCGGCTGTCACCTCGTCCATGGCGGAAGAAGTGGAAAAGATGGTCTGGGCGATCCGCTGGGGTGCCGACACGGTCATGGACCTGTCGACCGGCCGAAACATCCACAATATCCGCGAATGGATCATCCGCAATTCGCCGGTGCCGATCGGTACCGTGCCGCTCTACCAGGCACTCGAAAAGGTGAACGGCATTGCCGAGGACCTCACCTGGGAGGTTTATCGCGATACGCTGATCGAACAGGCCGAGCAGGGCGTCGACTATTTCACCATCCATGCCGGCGTGCGGCTCGCCTATATCCCGCTGACCGTCAATCGCGTCACCGGCATCGTTTCCCGCGGCGGCTCGATCATGGCCAAGTGGTGTCTGCACCACCACAGGGAGAGTTTTCTTTACGAGCATTTCGAGGAGATCTGCGACATTTGCCGCGCTTACGACGTTTCCTTCTCGCTCGGTGATGGCCTGCGCCCGGGATCGATCGCTGATGCCAACGATGCGGCGCAGTTCGCAGAACTGGAAACGCTCGGCGAGTTAACGAAAATCGCCTGGGCGAAGGATTGCCAGGTGATGATCGAAGGTCCCGGCCATGTGCCGATGCACAAGATCAAGGAAAACATGGACAAGCAGCTCGCGGTTTGCGGCGAGGCGCCTTTTTATACGCTCGGACCGCTAACCACCGATATCGCGCCGGGCTATGACCACCTCACGTCCGGCATCGGGGCTGCGATGATCGGCTGGTTCGGCACCGCCATGCTCTGCTACGTGACGCCCAAGGAACATCTCGGCCTGCCGGACCGCAACGACGTCAAGGTGGGCGTCATCACCTATAAGATCGCGGCACATGCCGCCGATCTCGCCAAGGGCCATCCGGCGGCGCGGGTGCGCGACGATGCGTTGTCGCGCGCCCGTTTCGAGTTCCGATGGGAGGACCAGTTCAACCTCTCGCTCGATCCGGAAACCGCGCGTTCCTTCCACGACGAAACGCTGCCGAAGGAGGCGCATAAGGTGGCGCATTTCTGCTCCATGTGTGGCCCGAAATTCTGCTCGATGCGGATTTCGCACGATATCCGCGCCGAAGCGCAGAGGGAGGGGTTGCAAGCCATGGCCGCCAAATACCGCGATGGCGGCGATCTTTACATGCCGGTCGAAAACCTTCCGGGTAACGCATAATGTCTACCTTTCTCGTCAAAGGGGCCGGTGTTGCCGGCCTCGCGATGGCCCATGAGCTCGTCAGGCGGGGCTTTTCGGTCGAGGTGATCGAAAAAGCCGGCGCGGCGGGACTTGGCGCCTCGCATTTTGCTGGGGGAATGCTCGCGCCCTATTGCGAACGGGAGGCGGCCGAAGAGATTGTCCTGACATTGGGCCTGGGCGCGGCCGGATGGTGGGAGGAGGCCGTGCCCGGCGAGGTTCGTCGCCGCGGTACTCTGGTCGTGGCGCAGCCGCGTGACCTTCCGGATCTCGTCCGGTTTGCGGCGCGCACGACCGGTCATGTCTGGATCGATCGCAAGGGTGTGACCGACCTCGAACCTGCACTTGCCGGCCGCTTCGAAAAGGCTCTTTTCTTCCAGCAGGAAGCGCATCTCGATCCACGCCGCGCACTGGCCAGACTAGCCGGCAGGCTCCGCGAGCGTGGCGTCGTCTTCCATTTCGGCGGACACGAGCCGCAAGACCGGCGATTTGCCGGCGTGCTCGACTGCACCGGGCCAGCGGCGATACCGCGACTTTCCGGCATGCGCGGCGTGCGAGGCGAAATGCTCTATCTGGAAACTGCGGATGTGACGCTTTCCAGGCCGATCAGGATGCTGCATCCACGCCATCCGATCTATATCGTGCCCCGCGACGATCACCGTTTCATGGTCGGGGCGACGATGATCGAGGCCGAAGATGACGGACCGATTACCGCCCGTTCGCTCATGGAATTCCTGAACGCGGCCTATACGCTGCATCCGGCGTTTGGCGAGGCACGCGTTGTCGAGACCGGGACTGGCATACGTCCGGCGTTTGCCAACAACATTCCGCAAGTAATCGAAACAGAGGAGGGGCTCGCCATCGCCGGCATGCATCGGCATGGCTTCCTGTTGGCCCCCGCCTTGGCTGTGCGGGCCGCCGATATTCTCCTCGCGCGACATTCACGTCTGAAAGGCTAACCCCATGAAACTGATCATCAATGGCGAAACCCAGGTCTGCGAGGCCGTAACCCTGGCCGAACTTCTTCATGTTCTGGAATACGAGGGCGACTGGTTGGCAACCGCCGTCAACGGAGATCTCGTGCATCGCGAGGACCGAGCCGATCACCGGCTGGACGATGGTGACCGTATCGAAATCCTGTCCCCGATGCAGGGAGGTTGATCCATGCTTTCTCTTTATGATGCTGCACTGTCTTCGCGGCTTCTGCTCGGTACCGCGCGTTATCCTTCGCCGGCCGTCCTAGCCGAGGCGGTGAGCCGGTCCGGCGCGGAGATTGTCACGGTCTCGCTTCGCCGCGAAACGGCCGGCGGAAAGACGGGGGGAGCCTTCTTCGAATTCATCCGCCAGCTCGCGGTGCACGTCCTGCCCAACACCGCGGGATGTCACAGTGCGTCGGAGGCGATCCTGACCGCCAAGATGGCGCGCGAAGTATTTGGTACCGACTGGATCAAGCTCGAGGTGATCGGCCATCACGACAGTCTCCAGCCGGATGTGTTCGAACTGGTCGAAGCCGCACGCATTCTTTGTTCGGAAGGGTTTTGCGTATTTCCCTATACGACGGACGATCTGGTGGTCGGTGAAAAACTGGTCTCCGTCGGATGTCGGGTCTTGATGCCCTGGTGCGCGCCGATCGGTTCTGCGGCCGGTCCGCGCAACCCTTCCGCGCTCAAGGCAATGCGGAGCGCCTTTCCGGACATCCCGCTGATCGTGGATGCGGGGATCGGGAGGCCGTCGCATGCGGCAACGGTGATGGAATTCGGCTACGACGCGATGCTGCTCAATACCGCGGTCGCCGTCGCAGGCGATCCGCCTGCCATGGCCGAGGCGTTTGGCAAGGCGATCGAGGCCGGAAGGCTCGCTTATCTTTCCGGCATGCTGGAGCCGCGCGACATGGCGGTACCGTCCACCCCGGTTGTCGGAAAGGGCGTTTTCGCATGAGGCTCGATCCCTTCTATCTCATCGTCGACAGTTCCGAATGGATCGAACGTCTCGTGCCGCTGGGCGTCAAACTGGTGCAACTGCGCGTGAAGGATCGCCCGGACGAGATCCTGCGCCAGGAAATCCGTCGTACCAAGGCCGTTTGCGCAGCGGCGAATTGCCAGCTGGTTGTCAACGACTACTGGAAACTGGCGATCGACGAGGGATGCGATTTCATCCATCTGGGCCAGGAGGATCTGGTGGAAGC
>NZ_JBFUAY010000215.1:0-6977 GCF_056406015.1 Rhizobium sp. P1_E1
CCTTGACGGTTTCGGGGTCCTGATTGGTGCCGAAGGTTTCATAGGGCTTTTCGACAATGCTGGTGCTATAAGTTCACCGTCGTTCGCGATGGCACCAGCATTGTCGAAAAGCCCTATGAAACCTTCGGCACCAATCAGGACCCCGAAACCGTCAAGGCGTTGCTGACCGCAAACTTCCTGCCAGCCGACAAGTTCATGAATGGCTATACGCCGGCTCTCATCGATACCGGTTCGGATGTCATCCTCGTCGATACCGGGTTCGGCGCCAGCGGCCGCGCACGTGGCGCCGGCCAACTGACCGAAGGCCTGAAGGCGGCGGGATATTCGGCCGACGACGTCACGCTTGTGGCGCTGACCCATCTGCACGGCGATCATATCGGCGGTCTGATGGAAGACGGCGCGGCGGCCTTCAAGAATGCCCGCTATGTCGTCGGCCAGGCCGAATATGATTTCTGGTCGGACAAGGCGCGTGAGGGCACGCCGGCCGAGGGCGGCCACAAGGCGGTGCTCGCCAATGTGGTGCCGCTCGCCGAAAAGATCACCTTCGTCAAGGAAGGTGATAGCGTCGCGCCCGGCATAACGGCGATGCTGGCGGCCGGCCACTCGCCGGGGCATATGGTGTTCCACGTCGAATCCGAGGGCAAACGCCTTGTGCTGACCGGCGATACGGCCAACCATTATATCCTGTCGCTGCTGCGGCCGGATTGGGAGGTGCGTTTCGACATGGACAAGACGCAGGCTGCGGCCACGCGCCGCAAGGTTTTCGAGATGATTGCGAGCGAGAAGATCGCCTTCCTTGGCTATCACATGCCGTTCCCGGCGGTCGGCTTCGTCGAAAGGCAGGATGGCGGCTATCGCTTCGTGCCGAAGACCTATCAGTTCGACATCTGATCCGAAGCGGTTCAGCCTTTCACGGAAGCACTGGACCGCTCTAACCCTTTGTTTTTACGCAATTCCGAACGGAAAATCGCTGAGCGCTTTTCCCGCAATGCTCCAGGCGCATGGCACCCATGACGAGCCTGGCGGGCATGCCGGGCTTTTTGCTATTTCCTTCCTGTCATAGACGTGTTACCAGCCCTCGCCAACTTCCAAGCAACCCATGCAGACCGCCGGGGCGGACGATTCGTTTCCGGACAGGGTCGCATTTTTATTAAATGAAGGAATTTGGCCATGGCACGCATCATTGAAACGGCAACCGGCGCAGACGCGCTTACCTTCGACGACGTGCTGCTGCAGCCGGGACATTCCGAGGTCATGCCGGGCCAGACGAATATCTCCACCCGCATCGCCCGGGATTTCGAACTCAACATCCCGATCATCTCATCAGCCATGGATACCGTCACCGAGAGCCGCCTGGCGATCGCCATGGCCCAGGCCGGCGGCCTTGGCGTCATTCATCGCAACCTGACGCCGATCGAGCAGGCCGAGCAGGTCCGGCAAGTGAAGAAATTCGAAAGCGGCATGGTCGTCAATCCGGTGACGATCGGCCCCGATGCGACGCTTGCCGATGCGCTCGGGCTCATGAAATCCTACAGCATTTCCGGCATCCCTGTCGTGGAGAAGTCCGGCCGCCTCGTCGGGATCCTGACCAACCGCGACGTCCGCTTCGCTACCGATCAGGAACAGAAGATCCATGAGCTGATGACCAAGGACAAACTGGTCACCGTCAAGGAAAACGTCGATCAACAGGAGGCCAAGCGCCTGCTGCATTCGCATCGCATCGAGAAGCTGCTGGTGGTCGATACCGAAGGCCGTTGCGTCGGCCTCATCACCGTCAAGGATATCGAGAAGTCGCAGCTGAACCCGAACGCTTCCAAGGATGCGCAGGGCAGGCTTCGCGCTGCCGCCGCCATCAGCGTCGGCGATGATGGCTTCGAGCGTGCCGAGCGGCTGATCGAGGCCGGCGTCGACCTTCTGGTCGTCGATACCGCCCATGGCCACTCGCAGCGCGTCCTTGATGCCGTCACGCGCGTCAAGAAGCTTTCCAACTCGGTGCGGATCATGGCCGGCAACGTCGCCACCTATGACGGCACCAGGGCGCTGATCGATGCCGGCGCCGATGCCGTCAAGGTCGGTATCGGTCCGGGTTCGATCTGCACGACGCGCATCGTCGCCGGCGTCGGTGTGCCGCAGCTCGCCGCCATCATGTCGGCGGTGCAGGCCGCGAATGATCAGGACGTGCCCGTCATCGCCGATGGCGGCATCAAGTTCTCCGGCGATCTTGCCAAGGCGATTGCCGCCGGCGCTTCCGCCGTCATGATCGGCTCGCTGCTTGCCGGCACCGATGAGAGCCCGGGCGAGGTCTATCTCTACCAGGGACGCTCCTTCAAGGCCTATCGCGGCATGGGCTCCGTCGGCGCCATGGCCCGTGGTTCGGCCGACCGTTACTTCCAGGCCGAGGTGCGAGACACGCTGAAGCTCGTGCCTGAGGGCATCGAAGGTCAGGTGCCGTACAAGGGACCGGTTTCGGGTGTTATCCACCAGCTCGCCGGCGGCCTCAAAGCGGCCATGGGCTATGTCGGCGGCAAGGACCTCAAGGATTTCCAGGACCGCGCCACGTTCGTGCGCATCTCCGGTGCCGGTCTTCGCGAAAGCCACGCCCATGACGTGACGATCACCCGCGAGAGCCCGAACTATCCGGGCGCCGGCCTCTGATCATGAAGGCGGGCAGCCGGATTCCTCTCTGGATCGTCGCGCTGCTCGCAGCCCTCTGTCTTGCCGTGCTCGCCTGGACGACCTTCGGCTTCGTCGTTCCGTTCAAGCACGAAACCGGCCAGGCGGTGCTCGATACCTATTTCGCCGGTTACGACGAGTCTGCGGTCTTCCATATGCAGAAGCTGCTCGATGAGAACGAGACGGCGACCAGGTTGCTGCGCGCCATGTATTTCGGGCCGGAGCTGATCTTTCCGGCATTGCTGACGGCGCTGCTGTTTCTCGCCTTCCTCAAGCTCGGTCCCGGCGGCGCATGGTTCGGCCGATCGGCGCATCCGCTCGTCGGCAAGGCGGTCTACCTGCTGCCGTTCATCTACGGCATCGCCGATTACGGCGAGAACATCTCGAGCCTGATCGCCTTCGGCGATGGTACGCCCTCAGGCCTTGCAACACAGCTGCTGCCGTGGATGACGCGGCTGAAATTCGCAAGCCTTGCTATCTGCTTCATCCTCATCGCCCGGCTCGCCATCGCCCGCTGGCTCTCACCGCGCCAAGACTAAGGGTGCTATCAGCCTGTCCACCGCCACGTCGGATTTGAAAGCCGCGCCACCATGAAATCCGAGAGCACCTCCACCTTCGCAGGCCGAGCCCGGGCAGAGGGCGTGACGAAATAGAGTGCTCCGCTCGGCAGCGTCCAGTCGGCGAGGATCGCTTTCAACCTGCCATCGGCGAGATATTCATGCGCCATGAATTCCGGCAACTCTACAATTCCAAGGCCGTGCAACGCCATCGGAATCAAGGCTTGCGAATTGGTGGAGCGCAACGGACCGGCCGGCACGACAACTTCCTCTTCGCCTGCCTTATTGCGAAAGCGCCAGACGTCCTGGCGCGGCCGATAGGCGTACCCTAGGCAATGGTCAGCCTTAAGCTCGCGCGGGTGCCGCGGCGCGCCGTATTTATCGAGGTACGCCGGTGCAGCGAGAATGAACGGAGCGACCGCTGTCAGCCTCCGGGCGACCAATGAGGAATCCGGCAGAACGGCAATTCTCAGGGCAGCATCGAAACCGTCTCCCACCAGGTCGACGATGGCGTCGCTCATATGCAGGTCGATAGAAATATCGGGATAGAGGTCGAAAAAGTCGGGCAGGATCGGCGCCAGCCAGCGTGTGCCGAAGGCCATCGGCACGGCAAGCCGGATAAGCCCCCGCGGTTGGCTGGACAGCTCGCGCGCTGCATTTTCCGCAGCCTCTGCCTCCGCATAGAGCCGCGAGGCACTGTCGACCAATCGCAAGCCGAAATCCGTCAGCGCCAGTTGCCGCGAGGTGCGGTTGAAGAGCCGTGCGCCAAGTCTCTCCTCCAGCCGGCTGACAGCCCGCGAAACGGTAGGCACCGACACACCGAGCGTCCTAGCGGCGCGGGCGAAAGAACGCTCTTCGGCGACCTTGGCGAACATTGCGAGGCCTTCGAAATCCGGAAATTTCGTCATTTCATTCCTGTAATAATAGCTTTCATTTCTTTCTATTTCGAAACGTTCGTCGCGTCCATATCTCAGCCTTGGTCGAACAACAGGAGACGACAATGACACAGAGGTTGAGTGGAAAGATTGCAGTGATTACTGGCGCAACGTCGGGCATCGGTCTTGCGACTGCCAAGCGTTTCGCCGCCGAAGGCGCCCAGCTTTTCGTGACCGGCCGGCGCAGGGACGTGCTCGACGCGGCCGTTGCGGAGATAGGGGGTAAGGTTGTTGGCATCCAGGCGGACTCGGCAAAGCTGGCGGACCTTGACCGGCTTTATGAACGCGTGAAAGCCGAAGCCGGCCGGATAGATGTGTTGTTCGTCAATGCCGGCGGTGGTTCGATGCTGCCACTCGGCGAAATTACCGAAGAGCAGTATGACGACACGTTCGACAGAAATGTGAAAGGTGTTCTTTTCACCGTGCAAAAGGCGCTGCCGCTGCTCGGTCAGGGCTCATCGGTTATCTTGACGGGATCGACGGCGGGCTCGACCGGTACTCCGGCCTTCAGCGTCTACGCCGCCTCGAAGGCCGCGCTACGAAGCTTCGCTCGCAACTGGATCCTCGATCTCAAGGATCGCGGCATTCGTATCAATACGCTGAGCCCCGGTCCTACAAAGACAACCGGTCTCGTCGAACTCGCGGGCAAGGATGAGGTGCAACAGCAGGGCCTGCTCGATTATCTCGCAACGCAGGTGCCAATGGGGCGCGTCGGCCGCGCCGAAGAGATCGCCGCCGCCGCACTCTTTCTCGCTTCCGACGATTCGAGCTTCGTCACCGGTACCGAACTCTTCGCCGACGGCGGCGCCGCGCAGGTGTGATGAAATCCGGCGGCCCGCCAATTTTCTGATGGTGGGCCGCCGATGCTGGTATCCCGATCGTCTTTCGACTAATGCTCGCGTCGAAATCGGAAGCGGAAAGGAAACGGCCACACATGACCGGTTATCAAATCTTCTGGCCACTCCTCGCCCATGTGGCCCTGGTCTATGGTCTTTATGCGCTTCTTGGGCTTCGGCGCGCAAAAATGGTCCGCGCCGGCACCATCGCGAAATCGGATTATCGCGAAAATCGTGACGAGCCGGCCGAAAGCCTTGTCG
Organism: Rhizobium sp. P1_E1; assembly: GCF_056406015.1. NCBI lineage: Bacteria > Pseudomonadati > Pseudomonadota > Alphaproteobacteria > Hyphomicrobiales > Rhizobiaceae > Rhizobium > Rhizobium sp. P1_E1. The sequence goes on from NZ_JBFUAY010000215.1 coordinate 5,263, forward strand.
TCAAGAACTGCCTCGCCAACCAGTTCGAACTGCCTGTGCTGTTCTACGCCTGCTGCATTCTTCTCTATGTCACCGAGGCCGACAATCTCGTCGCCCTCGGCCTCGCCTGGGCCTTCGTCGCCCTGCGCTACGCACACGCCGCCATCCATGTTACCAGCAACGACTTGCGTTATCGCAGCCCGATCTTCGCCGCCGGTTATTTGGCTCTGGCCGCCATGTGGGCCTGGCTCGGCGCATGGATGGTGATGAGCTGAGGCGGCGGGCGGGTTTGCCTATCAATCATCGTGCGGACGAGACCGCTTGGATCTGGTTGTGAGGCGACAAAACCGCAGCCTGAAATCGCGATTACACACGCTTTTACCGGCCGTTAAAATGCGAACGTTTCCATTTACGGCGGATGAAGACCTGCATGTCATATCGGCCCGACGCGGTGGTTTGGCACATGCCTTCCGCCGCGAACAAAAAGAATGGGAACGACATGGGCGCGGAAAGCATGGATCGGATAGGCCTGCGAAGGAAGCCGAAGCAGGAGCGCAGCATCCAGAGGCTGGACCTCATTCTCGCCGCCGCCGCCAAGATCATCGCCGAAAAGGGCGTCAGCGCCATGCGGATGACGGAGCTCGCCGCCGCCGCCAAGGTGCCGATCGGTTCGGTTTACCAGTATTTCCCGGAGAAGGCGGCGATCGTCAAAGCCCTGTTCGACCAGCACGCCTCGGCGATCCAGGCGAAGATGGCGGCGATGTTCACCGGCGTACAGTCACTTGATCAGGCGCTGGATGTCGTCTGCGCCACCATCGACTGGTATTACGATTCCTACCACAACGATCCCGTCTATCTCGGCGTCTGGATGGGAACGGAGACCGATCAGGATCTGTTACAGCTGAATATCGAGCATAGCGGTCACGTCGCCGGCATCTTCCGTGACGCCGTGCGCCAGCTGGCTCCCGACCTTTGCGACGAAGAAATGTATGCGCGCACTTACCTGTTCAGCCACCTGATCGGCGCCGTCATCCGGCTTGCCGCCGTGAGCGAGGAGGGCCTGGCGCGGCGTATGCTCGATGAGTGGAAGCGCGTCATCCGCGCCTCCCTTTTCACTGCGACCGTGTCGCGCGCCGCCTGAGAGCTCTTACCAGCTTGGTACCATATTGGCCGCCTTCAGCCGCGGATAAAGGCGCGCCTGAGCGGATTTGACATCCGCTTCGAGCGTGTCGTCGACGACAGTGGGCGTGATGTTGTCGAGGCAGGCGGTGATATGCGCCGTGATCGCGTTCATCAGTGAGAGCGAAACGCCAGGTCGCTTCATGATGCCGATCTGCACCGGCGGCAGCGCCGGGAAGCCGTCCGCCTGGCTCAGCACCTTCATGCCCGTCCGCAGCGCCGATTCCGGCATCACCGAAACCGCCATGCCGGCAAGCACGGCGGCGGCAACGACGGTGCAGGACCAGCTCGTGAACAGGATCTGGTGCTCGCGTCCGACAGCATCGAGCGCCGAGCAGGCGAGCTGGCGCCACTGGCAGTCGCGCCGGCCGACGGCAAGCGGCACCGGCGCATCGTCGCGGATCGGATGGTTGGCCGAACCCACCCAGCAGAGCGGCTCGGTTCTCACCACATCGGACATGCGCTCGCGCGGATTGTGGGTGACGAGCGCGATGTCGAGCTCGCCCTTATGCATGCGTTCGGCAAGATCCACCGAGGGCTCGCAGACGATATAGAGC